>JAJPYH010000217.1 GCA_021205045.1 Lachnospiraceae bacterium
TTTGGGACATTTTCTCTTGTGGTATATAAGGACATTATCATAAATGGCTTATAAGTTCATAGATTTTTCAGAAATTAAATGTTGACAATGTGGAATACAAGTGCTATCTTAGTTCCAGAAAGTTAGCACTCAGACAACTTGAGTGCTAATAACTTAAAGGAGGCGGCGTTGTGGAATTAGACGAAAGAAAAAAGAAAATTTTGCACGCCATCATCCGCAACTATCTGGAGACGGGCGAGCCGGTAGGAAGCCGCACGATTTCCAAAGATACCGATCTCAAGCTCAGCAGTGCCACCATTCGCAATGAAATGGCGGATCTGGAGGAGATGGGGCTGATTGTCCAGCCGCATACCTCTTCCGGGAGGATCCCTTCCGACAAGGGATATCGGCTGTATGTGGATACCATGCTGGAGGACAAGACCAAAGAGATTGATGAGATGAAGGAGCTTCTCCTGGACAAGGAGAAAAAGACTGATGAGCTCTTAAAGCAGGTGGCAAAGCTTCTGGCGGTCAACACCAATTACACAACCGTGATCTCCGCCCCTTCCACTCACCGCAATAAGCTGAAGTTCATTCAGCTCTCCCGGGTGGATGACCACCAGATCCTGGCGGTGATTGTGGCTGAGGGCAATGTGATCCGCAACAGCGTGTTCGGCGTTGACGAATATCTGAATGATGAAACGCTGCTGAAGCTGAATATGCTGCTGAATACCAACTTAAGCGGTATGTCCATGGAGGAGATCAATCTGGGAGTAATCACGGCGCTGAAGCAGAATGCGGGTATTCACAGCGACCTGATCGCCGGAGTGTTGGATGAAGTGGCGATGGCCATCAAGGCGGATGAGGATCTGGAAATTTATACCTCCGGAGCCAATAATATTTTCAAATATCCGGAGCTGGCCGACCATCAGAACGCCAGCCGTCTGATCACCACATTGGAGGAGAAGCATCAGCTCAACGACATTGTGGAGCAGACTCTGGAGGAGAGTTCTGAGACGGGCATTCAGGTCTATATCGGCGAGGAAGCGCCGGTGCCCATGAAGGATTGCAGCGTAGTCACGGCAACCTATGAATTGGGAGAAGGAATGCGGGGCACCATAGGAATCATCGGACCCAAGCGCATGGATTATGAGAAGGTGGTAGGAACGCTGAAGACGATAAAGCATCAACTGGAAGAACTGTATAAGGATTAAAAAGCTTTCGCGTCACATGAGGCTGCATCCCATTTTCGGATTGGTTGTTTTGTGACTCGCAAATGACTGTTCAGGAGTGAAATATGGCAGAGACAGAAAAGGATTTAGACCAGGATATTGTTGATAATCAGGCGGAGGCTGTGTCAGGGCATGCCGGGGAAAAGAACGGCGCTGCGCAGGATGCGGCAAATCCGCAGCCGGAAGATACCGCTGAGGCGTCGGAGTCTGGTGCGGATGACTCACAGGAAGCCGGTGAGGAGGCTGAGGCAAAGGAGTCGGGGAATGAGACCTCCGGTGACGGGGCAGCCTCAGGAAGCGCCAAAGAGAAAGAGTCCTTTTTCAGCAAAAAGGATAAGAATAAGGAGAAGGACAAAGATAAGGAAAGGATCGCGGAGTTAGAGGACCGGGTCATGCGCCAGATGGCGGAGTTTGAGAATTTCCGCAGACGCACGGAAAAGGAAAAGCAGCAGATGTTTGAGACCGGAGCCCGCAGCGTGATTGAGAAGATCCTTCCGGTGGTTGATAATTTCGAAAGAGGATTATCCAGCATTCCCGAGGCGGAGCGGCAGGGAGCCGTCGCGGAAGGGATGAATATGATATACAAACAGCTTTTGACCGAACTGGATAATATCGGTGTGAAGGCGATTGAAGCCGTGGGAGAGGAATTTGACCCGGCGAAGCACAATGCGGTGATGCAGGTCGCAAGTGAGGAGTATGAGTCCGGCATTGTCGCTCAGGAGCTGCAGAAGGGCTACACCTACAGAGATACCGTAATACGGCACAGTATGGTGGCGGTCGTCGAGTAGCGGCACACCGAGAAACGGAAACAGTTTAGTGTTAATGAATGTTTTAATATGGAGGAGATTACCATGGCAAAGATTATAGGAATTGACTTAGGAACAACCAACAGCTGCGTAGCTGTGATGGAGGGCGGACAGCCCACAGTAATTGCAAACACAGAAGGTTCCAGGACCACACCTTCCGTAGTGGCTTTCACCAAGACAGGGGAGCGCCTGGTGGGCGAGCCGGCCAAGCGCCAGGCCGTGACCAATGCGGAGAAGACCATTTCTTCTATTAAGAGAGATATGGGTACCGACAGGGGCCGTGTCATCGACGGCAAGAAGTATTCTCCGCAGCAGATTTCCGCAATGATCCTGCAGAAGCTGAAGGCGGACGCGGAGAACTATCTGGGTGAGAAGGTAACCGAGGCGGTGATCACCGTTCCCGCGTATTTCAATGATGCACAGCGTCAGGCCACCAAGGACGCAGGTAAGATCGCGGGCCTGGATGTGAAGAGAATTATCAATGAGCCCACGGCCGCAGCTCTGGCATACGGTCTGGACAATGAAAAAGAACAGAAGATCATGGTCTATGACCTGGGCGGCGGTACCTTTGATGTGTCCATCATCGAGATCGGCGACGGCGTCATCGAAGTGCTGGCCACCAACGGCGACACCCATCTGGGCGGCGACGACTTCGACCAGAGACTGATTGACTGGATGGTATTCGAGTTCAAGAAGACCAATGGCGTAGATCTTTCCAAGGATAAGATGGCTTTGCAGAGATTGAAGGAAGCGGCGGAGAAGGCCAAGAAGGAGCTTTCCAGCGCCACCACCACCAATATCAACCTGCCCTTCATCAGCATGAATTCCGACGGACCGCTTCACTTTGATGTGAACCTGACCCGTGCGAAATTTGATGAGCTGACCAGTGATCTGGTGGAAAAGACCGCCATCCCGGTGAAGAACGCCATGAAGGACGCCGGTCTGACCAACGCGGATCTGGGTCAGGTACTGTTAGTGGGCGGTTCCACCCGTATTCCTGCTGTGCAGGATAAGGTGCGCCAGCTGACCGGCAAGGAGCCCAGCAAGTCTTTGAATCCTGATGAGTGCGTAGCTCTTGGCGCTTCTATTCAGGGCAGCAAGTTGGCCGGTGATGCAGGTGCGGGCGAAATCCTGCTGCTGGATGTGACTCCGCTGTCTCTGTCCATTGAGACCATGGGAGGCATCGCTACCAGACTGATTGAGAGAAATACTACCATTCCTACCAGAAAGAGCCAGGTATTCTCCACCGCCGCGGACAATCAGACCGCCGTGGACATCAATGTGGTACAGGGCGAGCGTCAGTTTGCCAGAGACAATAAGTCTCTTGGCCAGTTCCGTCTGGACGGCATTCCGCCGGCAATGAGAGGCGTACCGCAGATCGAGGTGACTTTCGACATCGATGCCAACGGCATTGTAAATGTGTCCGCCAAGGATCTGGGCACCGGCAAGGAACAGCACATCACCATTACCGCAGGCTCCAATATGTCTGACGCAGAGATCGACAAAGCTGTGAAGGAAGCAGCCGAGTATGAGGCGCAGGACAGGAAGCGCAAGGAAGCCATTGACACCAGAAATGACGCTGACTCCTTCGTGTTCCAGACCGAGAAGGCTTTAAATGAGGTGGGCGACAAGATTTCCGCGGATGAGAAGTCCAAGGTGGAGGCTGATATTGCCGAGGTGAAGGCTATTCTTGACAGAACAGCCAACCAGGAAATGTCCGACGGCGACATTGAGGATCTGAAGGCTGCCAAAGAGAAGCTGATGAATGACGCTCAGGGCGTGTTCACCAAGATGTACGAGAACATGCAGGGCGCGCAGGGAGCAGCCGGTCCGGATATGGGCGCAGGCGCAGGCCCGGATATGGGCAGCGCGGGCCAGTACAGCGGCAGCAGCGACAGCAATCCGGATGATGATATTATTGACGGCGATTACAGAGAGGTGTAATATAACATGTTGGCAGGAACCGGGCTTCGCTGGCCGGATGGTCTGTGATCACCGGCTCCTGAAGACATCTGAGCAGAATCTTTCAGAAGTATAATGACATAAGCAGCAGGGGAACAGCTTATCCCTCCGGATCAGAGGGGTAGGCTGTCTCGTGCGTACACGGACGATGATGTATATGACCTGCCGGGCAGAAGGCTGTCAAACGGGTCATGTATGTGTGCGTTCGGCGCTTTACGCACGCTGTATTGATGGAGATAATATATGGCAGAACAAAAACGAGATTATTATGAAGTGCTTGGTGTGGATAAAAGCGCGGACGAGGCGACTCTGAAAAAGGCCTATCGTACCCTTGCCAAGAAATATCATCCGGATATGCATCCCGGAGACAAGGAGGCAGAGGCCAAATTCAAAGAGGCCAGTGAGGCTTACGCAGTGCTTTCCGATCCGGAGAAAAGGCGCCAGTATGATCAATTTGGCCATGCGGCTTTTGACGGCACTGGAGGAGAAGGCGGCTTTGGCGGCTTTGACTTCAGCAATATGGATTTTTCTGACATATTTGGCAGTGATTTCTTTGGCTTTGGGGATATTTTCGGCGGCGGCAGATCCAGAAGCTCCAGAGGCAGTGCGCCTCAGCAGGGAGCCAATCTGCGCACCAGCGTGAGGATTACTTTTGAAGAGGCCGTCTTTGGCTGTACCAAGACCATTGAAATGAATGTAAAGGAAGAATGCAAGAAGTGCCATGGTACGGGAGCAAGGCCAGGCACCAGCCCGGAAACCTGCCCCAAGTGCGGCGGCAAGGGTCAGGTGGTGTTTACGCAGCAGTCCATGTTCGGCACGGTCAGAAATGCGCAGGCCTGTCCGGACTGCCGGGGCACGGGTAAGATTATCCGCGAAAAGTGCCCGGACTGCGGCGGCAGCGGTTATGTATCCATTCGCAAGAAGTTTGACGTGGATATTCCGGCGGGTGTGGACAACGGGCAGTTCAGGCGTCTGACGGGTCAGGGAGAGCCGGGCGTCAACGGCGGACCCAGGGGCGACATTCTGGTAGAGTTTGTGGTGGGACGTCACCCGGTGTTCCAGAGACAGGATATGAATATTTTCTCGACGGTGCCCATTTCTTTTGCAGTGGCTGCACTGGGCGGTGAGATCATGATTGATACGGTGGACGGCAAGGTGATCTATGAGGTCAAGCCGGGCACCCAGACGGATACCAAGATCCGTCTGCGGGGGAAGGGAGTTCCCTCTGTGAGAAATAAAGACACCAGGGGCGATCATTATGTGACGCTGGTGGTACAGACTCCTGATAAGCTTTCTCATGAAGCAAAGGAATTGCTGCGAAAGTTTGATGAGATGACAGGGGATTCTCTGAACGCGGCTTCCCGCAGTGAAGGAAATGAGGATGCGTCCAGGGATAAAAAAGGGAAGTTCTGGAAAAAGCTTTAAGATATGATAACTTTGAGATATAAAAAAGGCAGCTTTGAGGGCTGCCTTTTTTCGGGGAGAAAACGAAAATGAAATGGATGAAATTTAAGATAAAGACCACAACTCAGGCGGAGGATGTGCTCATTTCGGCGCTCTGCGACCTGGGCTTTGAGGGCGCTCAGATTGAGGATAAGGTGCCGCTGACGGCTCTGGAGAAGGAGCAGATGTTTGTGGACATTCTGCCGGAGGGGCCGGAGGATGACGGAGTGGCGTATCTTTCCTTTTTTGTGGAGGAGAATGAGAACGGCAGTCCGGTGTTTGGCGGGGAGGAGACCTCAGAGGAGGCCCTGCTTTCCATGGTAAGGGAGGAGCTGGAAAGCTGGCGGGATTTTCTGGATATTGGCGAGGGAAGCGTGACAGTGGACGAGACTGAGGACGTGGACTGGATCAATAACTGGAAGCAGTATTTTCATCAGTTTTATATCGATGATGTGCTGGTGATTCCTTCCTGGGAGGAGGTGCCGCCTCAGAGCGGCGACGGCCTGGTGCTGCACATTGACCCGGGCACGGCCTTTGGCACAGGGATGCATGAGACTACCCAGCTGTGTATCCGCCAGCTTCGCAAATATATTACGCCGGAAACGGAGCTTCTGGATGTGGGGACGGGAAGCGGTATTCTGTCCATTTTGTCCCTGATGTTCGGGGCAAAGCATGCCGTGGGCACGGACCTGGATCCCTGTGCGGTGGACGCTGTGGCGCAGAACTGTCGGGACAATCAGATCGCCCCGGAGCAGTTTGAGATGTTCATCGGCAACATCATTACGGAGAAGGAAGTGCAGGATCGTGTGGGGTATGACCGCTATGATATCGTGGTGGCCAATATTCTGGCGGATGTGCTGGTGCCGCTGACGCCGGTGATTGTCCGGCAGCTGAAAAAGGGCGGCTATTATATTACATCCGGGATTATTGATGATAAGGAGCAGACGGTGGTGGATGCGGTGAAGGCCGCCGGACTGACGGTGGTGGAAGTGACTTACCAGGGAGAGTGGGTCAGCGTGACGGCGAGGAAGGATTGACATAAAAGGCACAGTTTTGCAAAGAGCCGGAAAGCTGTGTCAGTTTTACGCCGGAGTAAATCAGTATTCCGGCAGGATGGAGCGGGAAGGAAATGTATCAGTTTTTTATAGAAAGCGCGCAGATTTCGGATGGGCATGTGACCATCACAGGCAGCGATTATAATCACATGAAAAACGTGCTCCGCCTGGAGCCGGGAGAGAAATTCTATGCAGCTCTGGAGGCAGACAGGCCCCGGAAATATATCTGCACGGTGGAAAACTATCTGGACCAGGCCGCAGATTGCAGGATGATTTCAGAGGAGACGGAGAGTCATGAGCTTCCCTGCACCATTACCCTTTACCAGGGGCTTCCCAAGGCGGACAAGCTGGAGTGGATTATCCAGAAGGCGGTGGAACTGGGAGTAAGCCGGATTGTGCCGGTGACCATGGAGCGATCTGTGGTAAAGCTTGATGCCAGAAAGGCGGAAGCAAAGCTTGCCCGCTGGCAAAGTATCGCCCAGGCGGCGGCGAAGCAGAGCAAGCGGGACGTGATCCCCGAGGTGGGGAGTGTGCTTAAGTTTCAGGAGGCGCTTGCGCAGGCAGGTGAGGCGCAGGTGAAGCTTCTGCCCTATGAGAATGCCAGGGGGATGGAGGCTGCCAGGGAGCTTTTGCATGCCATAGAGCCGGGAGAGAGCATCGCGGTTTTCATCGGCCCGGAGGGAGGCTTTTCTTCAAAGGAGGTGGATGCGGCCCTTGCTGCGGGCGTCAAACCGATTACCCTGGGACGGAGAATTCTGCGCACGGAGACGGCGGCAGTGGCTGTGCTGGCGATGCTTTCGTATGAATTGGAGATGTGAATACCTGTTTTAGTGCTGAAAACTGCGAATCAGCGCGGGGAAATGATAAATACAGCGAGAGTGAAGCGGCTGATACATTCCCACACGAGCTGTTTAAAGCATATCATATAGTATATTAACCCGGAGTGAGAAAAAGACATGGAAGTTTATCTGGACAATTCAGCTACTACCGCCTGCTTTCCCCAGGTGGCGGAGCTGATGACGCATATTATGTGCGAAGAATATGGAAATCCTTCCAGCATGCACAAAAAGGGACTGCATGCGGAGCACTATATCAAAGAGGCTAAGGATACCCTTGCAAGGATACTGAAGGTACAGCCGAAGGAAATCTATTTCACCTCCGGCGGAACAGAGAGTGACAATTTGGCGCTGATCGGCTGTGTATCGGCCAACAGCAGAAGCGGCAGGCATATCATTACCACCAGGATTGAGCATCCGGCCATACTGGAAACCTGCGCTTATCTGGAAAAGCAGGGAATCGAGGTCACCTATCTGCCCGTGGACGCTTACGGCGGGGTCAGTCTGGACGCCCTGCGGGAGGCCATTCGCCCGGACACCATCCTGGTGTCTGTCATGCACACCAACAATGAGATCGGTTCTCTAGAGCCCGTTGCTGAAATCGGACGTATCATAAAGGAAAGAAATCCCAGATGCCTGTTCCACGTGGATGCGGTTCAGGGCTTTGGCAAGGCCAGAATTTATCCGAAAAAAATGCACATTGATCTTCTCAGCGTCAGCGGCCATAAGATTCATGGGCCTAAGGGCGTGGGCATGATCTATATTGACGAGAAGGTTAAGATCGTTCCCATTGTTTTTGGCGGCGGCCAGCAGAAAAACATGCGCTCCGGCACGGAGAATGTGCCTGGGATAGCCGGTATGGCGCTGGCGGCGAAGCTGCTCTATGACCGCCTGGATGAGGAAGTGACATCCCTCTATGAATTAAAAAAATATTTCACTGAGGAGCTGGTCAGAATTCCCGATACGCAGGTCAACGGCTATACTGACGGAAGGAGCGCTCCCCACGTGATCAGCTATTCTGTTCGGGGGGTGCGCAGCGAGGTGCTGCTCCATGCCCTGGAGGACAGGGGGTCTATGTGTCTGCCGGAAGCGCCTGCGCCTCCAACCATCCCCAGACATCCAAAACGCTGATGGCCATCGGACTGGATAAAGCACTGTGGGACTCTACCATTCGCTTCAGTATGTCGGTGATGACCACGAAGGAGGAGGTTGACTATACGCTGGAGGTGCTCAGGGAGTTGATCCCGATGCTGAGAAGATATACAAGACACTGAGAAAAACAGGAGAGGGTTTTGATACCGATCCATAAAACAGGCGTGCGCAGTACAGAGTAAGAGACATGGGTGCACGTCTGTTTTTTTGTGAAATAGGCGAAACGAAAAAACTGAATGACAAATCCGGAGGATCTTGCTATAATATGGCTTATTGGAGGCGGCGTCAGCAAGACAGGCGCGGTCGCCGGAAGATAGATGTAGAAAGGTTGCCCCTTGTGGCAGTGCAAAAGATATGTTTACTTCTTTTCTGATAAAATACGGTGAAATCGGCGTCAAGGGCAAGAACCGCTACCGGTTTGAGGACGCCCTGATTCAGCAGATCAAATATGCTCTGAAAAAGTGCGAGGGGGCTTTTATTGTCAGCAAAAATTCCGGACGCATTTATGTAGAGGCGGAAACGGCGTTTGATTATGACGAGGTGCTGGAGCGGCTGCAGAAGGTGTTTGGTATTGTCGCCATCTGTCCGGTGGTCCATATAGAGGACAACGGGGTGGAGGATCTGTGTCAGAGCGTGGTACATTATATGCGCCAGGTCTACGGGGATGAGGAAAAGACCTTCAAGGTTCATGCCAGAAGGGCCAGGAAAAATTATCCTATCAATTCCCAGGAGATCGATGCGAGGTTAGGAGAGGTGATTCTGGATGCTTTTCCCAATATGAAGGTGGATGTCCACAATCCTCAGATTACGCTGAATGTGGAAATCCGGGAGAAGATCTATCTGTACAGCCAGGTCATTCCCGGAGCCATGGGGATGCCCGTGGGTACCGGAGGCAAGGCCATGCTGTTGTTGTCCGGCGGCATCGATTCCCCGGTGGCAGGCTATATGATCGCCAGACGGGGCGTCAAGATCGATGCGGTGTATTTTCATGCGCCGCCCTACACCAGTGAGCGGGCGCTGGAGAAGGTGGTGGATCTGGCGAAGATTGTGGCCCGCTATGCGGGACCGGTCTATCTGCATGTGATTAATTTTACGGATATTCAGCTGTACATTTATGAGAATTGCCCCCATGAGGAGCTGACCATTATCATGCGCCGCTATATGATGAGGATCGCGGAGACCATTGCCAGAGAGACAGACTGCCTGGGGCTGGCCACAGGGGAGAGCATCGGTCAGGTGGCCAGTCAGACCATGTCCTCGCTTCTGTGCACCAACGAGGTATGTACCCTGCCGGTGTACAGGCCCCTGATCGCCTATGATAAAGAGGATATTGTGACCCTGGCCAAAAAGATTGACACCTACGAGACCTCCATTCTGCCTTACGAGGACTGTTGCACCATTTTTGTGGCGAAGCATCCTGTGACGAAGCCCAACCTGGGGATCATCAAAAAACATGAGAGCCATCTGGGGGAAAAGATGGAGGAGCTGGTACAGGCGGCGTTGGATACAAAGCAGCTGATTATCGCGGCGGAGGAGTAGGAGAGAGCCATGAAAAGCCTCGCCGTAGCCCGCGGCAGAATCGTAGAATCCTTAGCTTTGGTAAAAAAGAAAAGGCTCCGGGATCTCCTCGGGGCCTTTCAGTCTTATGTACCTGGACAGTATTACTTTACGATATAGGGCGCAAGCGCTTCCATCAGCTCGTCAATATCCTCGTCTGCGTGGATGTTCAGAGTGATGCTTCTGGACAGGTCCAGACTGAAGATGCCCATAATGGATTTCGCGTCAATGACGTATCTCCCGGATACAAGATCGAAGTCATAATCGTATTTGGTAACGGTGTTGACAAAGGACTTCACCTTGTCGATCGAATTCAGAGAAATCTCAACCTGTGTCATAGTGTTGGACAGCCTCCTTTCTGTGATTTGGTCGGGAACGCGCTGAAATGCGCGGTTACACTGGCATTTTGGCGTGAGTCAGATCAGTTGTTCCCTCTGTTTCATCGTAAGGGAAGAAGCGCAAAAAGTCAATGGATATTTTTGTAAAAATAATGTGGTTTATAAGCCATTTATGATAATGTCCTTATATACCACAAGAGAAAATGTCCCAA
>JAJPYH010000004.1 GCA_021205045.1 Lachnospiraceae bacterium
AAACCACAGTGTTTTGATTTTTTATTAGTCAGTTCCCCACCCCGTGAAAAGTAACAATATTTTTGCCGTTCGTTATAAACCCTGAAATTCAGCAAAGGGCTTGACATAACGGGAAGGAGAAACGGAGGAAATCAATGAGCAGATTGTGGTACAGACAACCGGCGAAGGAGTGGGAGGAAGCCCTTCCTCTGGGCAACGGCAGGCTGGGTGCCATGGTGTACGGCGGCGTGGAGAGGGAATGTGTTCAGGTCAATGAGGAGAGTATGTGGTATGGAGGTCCCATGAACCGGCTCAATCCGGACGCCAGGGAAGCGCTGCCTGAAGTCAGGCGGCTCCTTCGGGAGGGAAAGCCCGGGGAAGCACAGAAGCTGATGGATCTGGCCTTCAGCGGCTGCCCGGAAAGTATGCATCCCTATCAGACTCTGGGGGAGCTTCAGTTTTATTTTGACGGAATCGGGGGAAAGGCGGCGGATACCATAGGGCGCTTCAAAAAAATTTCTCTGGGGAGCATGTGGAGGCCTATGAGAGAAGCCTTTCGCTGGATGACGCTCTGTGCCGGGTGGACTTTCAGGATGGAGAGACAGCTCATTCCAGGGAGTTTTTTATTTCCCAACCGGCGGATTGTATGGTTATGCGGTTTCGGGTGGCCGGGCCGGGGAAGCTGAATTTCTATGTCCAGATGACCAGGGAAAAGTGCTTTGATGGCGTGGAAAAGCTTGGGGACGACGGCATTTTACTTCATGGGAATCTGGGCCGGGGCGGCAGTGAGTATGCCATGGCGCTCCGGGCCGCGGTGACGGGCGGCAGCGTGAGAGTGCTGGGAGAGACGCTGTGCGTGGAGGAGGCTCAGGAGGCCACCCTTTATTTTACGGCAGATACTACCTGGCATTATAAAATTCAATATCAGTCAAACCTACATACATTTTTGAAGGAAAAACTGCAAAAACGGCTGGACAGCGCCATGGAGAAGTCCTGGGAGGAGTTGCTTGCGGAGCATGAGGCGGATTACCGGGCACTCTTTGACTGCTTCGCCTTTTCTCTGGAGGGCGAGGAGACTTATGAACAGGAGCCTACGGACATTCGTCTGACCGCTGTCAAAGAGGGGAGAAAGGACTTGGGCCTTGACCGGCTGCTGATGGATTACGGCAGGTATCTGATGATTTCCTGCTCCCGGCCCGGCGGCCTTCCCGCCACTCTGCAGGGGTTGTGGAATGCTTCCATGACGCCGCCCTGGGACAGCAAATATACCGTTAACATCAACACGGAAATGAATTACTGGATGGCGGAAAGCTGCGGATTATCGGAGTGCCATCTGCCCTTATTTGACCTGATTTTGCGGATCCGGGATAATGGCAGGGTGACGGCCCGGGAAATGTACGGCTGCCGGGGCTTTGTCTGTCATCACAACACGGATATCAACGGGGACACCGCGCCCCAGGATATCTGGCATGCCGGTTCCTACTGGGTCATGGGCGCGGCCTGGCTGTGTACCCATCTGTGGACACATTATCAGTATACCCAGGATCGGGCCTTTCTGGAGAAATATTTCCCGGTGATGGCGGAGGCAGTGCTGTTTTTTGTGGATTTTCTGACGGAGGAGGGCGGATATCTGGCCACCAACCCCAGCGTGTCCCCGGAGAATACTTATATTCTGCCGGATGGCAGCAGGGGCTGCGCCTGCATCGGAGCTTCCATGGATAATCAGATTCTGCGGGAGCTGTTCGGGGATGTGCTGGCGGCCTGGGAAATACTGAAGGATCAGGGACAGGCACTGGAAAGTCGGGCTCAGGTAATGGATGGCCAGGAACATAGACAGGGAGATCAGAGCCATGCGCCGGAAGGGCAGAACCAGGTACGGAAAGGTCAGGGACAGATGCCGGAAGACCAGAGCCGGGCGCAGGGAGATCAGAGCCATGCGCCGGAGGCTCAAAGCCAGACTCCAGAGGGTCAGATTCCGGACGGCTCAGTCTCAACGCAGTATCAGATCGAAGAGGAGGAAATTTCGGCTTCGGCAGGATATCATATTGAAGGAGTGGAGAATGTTGCGGAGCTGATGGAGCAGATTTCCCTTTGCATGAGCAGGCTTAAGCCCAATCAGATCAGCCCCAGATACGGCACTCTTCAGGAATGGAATGAGGATTATGAGGAGGCGGAGCCCGGACACAGGCACATTTCCCATCTCTTCGCCCTGTATCCGGGAAAGCAGATTACCGTGGATCAGACCCCGGAGCTCGCCGTGGCGGCGCGCAGAACTTTAGAGAGGCGACTGGCCAACGGCGGCGGCCACACCGGCTGGAGCCGGGCCTGGATCATCAATTTCTGGGCTTCCCTGTGGGATGGGGAGCTGGCTTATGAGAATATTCAGAAACTGCTGGAAATCTCCACCTATCCCAATTTATTTGACAGACACCCGCCCTTCCAGATCGATGGAAATTTCGGTGTCTGCGCAGGAATCTGCAATATGCTGGCTCAGTGCAGGGAGGATTCGGTGGTGTTGCTGCCCGCCCTTCCCAAAGCCTGGGGGAGCGGCTCTGTCAGAGGACTTCGCCTGACGGGAAACGCCTTTCTTGACATGAGGTGGGAGAAGGGCGTCTTAAAGGAGGCGGCGATCCGGGCCGATTCGGATTACCGGACGGTCATTATATATAAGGAAAGAAAAATCTCTGTGGAGCTGGCATCCGGTGAAAGTCATCAAGTTTGGTAAGGGAGAGTTTTAAAGACAACCACAAGTTATCGACCAAATAAGAAACGATACGAAAAGGTTCAGCGATCAACGGATCTGTCCACGATGCGGCGCAGGTAGATCCGGCAATGATCCGTTTTGATGAAGCGACAGCGCGGAAGGGTACCAAAATGAATTCCTCCTATGAATTGATCACCCCTAACGAGGGCATTCCCTTTAAAATGTTTCTGTTCGAAGGAAAGGACGGTAATTACCGCCGGGAAAAGCACTGGCACCGTCCCATCGAGATTTTCGCGGTCTGCGGCGGGGAGCTGGTCTTCTGGATCGATGACAGCATGCGGCGCTTAAAGCCAGGGGATTTCATGATTGACAATTCCAATGAGATTCATTCCATTGACTCGCCCCTGCCCAACCAGCCCATCGTAATCCAGATTCCGCTGCAGCTGTTTGAGGGGTATTTTCTCAATGAACAGTTTATCTGGTTTGTCCATGAACCGGGGGAGGCGGATCAGGAGTTCATGGAGGTGATCCGGGAAATGTGGCGGGTGTACTGTGAGCAGGAGTATGGCAGCAGACTGATGGTTTTAAGCCTGTTTTACCGTTTTATGCACCTGCTGGTGACGGAATACCGGATGCCGGAGGTAAATCCGGCCTTCCAGCGCAGGAATAAAAATCTGGACAAGCTTTCCGCCATCACCTCCTATATGCAGAATCATTATGCCGAGGATCTGAGTCTGAGCGGGGTGGCGGAGCTTTTCAGCTATTCATCCACCCATCTGTCGCGGATGTTTCAGAATTATGCGGGCATCACCTTCCGGGACTATCTCCAGAGTGTGCGGCTGGAGCATGCGCTGAAGGATCTGAAGGCGGGGGATGTGAGCATTCTCAGCGCGGCCATGCAGAACGGGTTCCCCTCCGGGAAGGCTCTGTCCCGGGCCTTTAAGAAAAAATACGGCATGCTGCCAGGGGAGTACCGGGAGATGGTGAGGGGAGAGCAAACCATGAAAGGGAAATCCTGAGAATAAAAAGCGGAAAGCAGAAATGCTGAGAACGGAAGGCCGGGAGCTGAAAATGCTAAAAATGGGAAAGCCTGGAACAGGAAATGTGGAAAACGAAAAAAGCCTGGAGTAGAAAATGCTGAGAACGGAAGGCCGTGAACGGCATCAGAAAAAAGATGCTAAGAAATAGCCCTGAAAATGCCAATAAATCGGACGCTTGCATTAAAAACAGATGATAAAATGACCTCGCAGAGGGCGGAGAGTGTAAAGGAGACTCGAAGCCGCTGTGGGGTTATTTTTTTGGAAAAGAGAGGATGGGGTTGAAATGACAAAGGAAGAAAAAAAGCAGCTGCAGCTGCACGCGGTGGCCGTCAGGGAGGGAATCCTGATCGGAACCCACGGCGCAAAATGCGGGCATCCGGGCGGAAGTCTGTCCGCCGCGGACATGTTTACTTATTTATATTTCAGGGAGATGAGAATCGATCCGGAGAATCCGAAACGTCCGGACAGAGACCGGTTCGTGCTCTCCAAAAAGAAGTACGATTTTTACTGCGGCGTAGCGACCAAGTATTTAAACCGCTACAATGCACTGTTTGCAGCCATGTACCGCAATGCCGACCACATGATCTGCCAGTTAAAGGAAGTGCTGCTTACACCGGGCACACATAATTATTATCACAGCAATAAGGAAGTGCGGCAGGCTGGCTTACTGCTGATCTGATCGAACGACCCTTTTGCTGACTAACACCAAATATTTTACAGGAGGAAAAACAGTATGTTTAGAGCAATTTCCCGCAGAGATTTTATGAAGGGAATGATGGTAGGAGGCGTTGCGGCGGGTTCCGCTTCCCTTCTGGCGGCCTGCGGCTCAAGCTCCGGCTCTTCTTCAGCCTCATCCTCGTCTTCTGAGGATACTTCCAGCAGCAGCGAAGTATCTCAGACCGGGGAGACACAGGAGGCTGTGGAGACGGTAGTGGAGAAGCCGGAGAGCATTTCCTGGTGAACCCACGACGGCCTGAGCGAGGACAACGGCGCCGAGGAGTGGTTTGAGGAGTTTGAGAATTTTACGGATATTTATCTGGATCACTCGTTCATTTCCAACAACGAGTATTACACCAAGCTGGAGCTGGCCTTCGCTTCCGGCGAGGTACCGGAGTGCTTTGACTTAAACGGCGCCAACCTGGCGATCTACGCTTCCCAGGGCGCTCTGTATGATCTGACGGATCTGCTGATGGCGTCCGATCTGTATGACAAGGTGGATCCCAGCATCTGGGAGTCCATCGCCATTGACGAGAGAGTTTACGCCATTCCGAAGGAGGTTCCCTCAGCGGAGGTAACCTATGTGAGAGGAGACTGGCTGGATGAGCTGGGCATGGACGCGCCCACTAATTATGAGGAGTTCCTGGATATGCTCAGAGCGTTCAAGAATAATATTGACGCATGCACCATCCCCTATACCGCTCCCGGTCTGACCAGCGAGATGGCCATGCCGGAGTTCTATCAGGACGCCCACTACGGCTTCACCAAGGTGGACGGAAAGTGGATCGACGGTTTTGCCCAGGACAACATGGCGGAGGCCATGCAGAGAATGCAGGACGCTTACGCGGAGGGGCTGATCGATATGGAGATCATCACCAACACCACCTCCACCTGCCGCGACTCCTGGTATGAGGGCAAGGTCGGCGTCTTCACTTACTGGAGCGGCAAGTGGGGCGGCACCCTGCAGGAAAGACTGGTGGCCAACAATGAGGGCACCATCGCGCGGCCCATCGAGCCCATCGACGTGGCAACCTACTATTATTCCACTTTGAGCGGCCTGTGCATTTCCGGTCTGGTGGACGATGAGAAGGCGGAGCAGATCTTCAAATATTTCATCGAGTACATGCATGACGGCAATGAGGGACAGGTGCTCTTCCAGAGCGGCGTTGAGGGCGTACATTGGGAGCAGGACGGCGATTATATCAGCCCGCTGCCCAACCTGGCTGACAATACAACCCTGACCACCAGCGTGTGGATCACCCCCTGGCTTGCCATTTCCGATCTGGAAGTGACGGACAAGCAGACAGCCATGAGCGATGAGGTGGCTAATTCTCTGGCGATCACAGATGCGGTTGCGGTACAGCAACCCATCACACCGGTATCCGAGACCTACAATAAGATCAGCTCCGACCTGACCCTGGAGAAGAGCAACATTCTGGCCAAGGTCGTCATGGGCGAGATGACAGTGGAAGACGGTGTCGCAACCTACGCGGAGGTAGCTGAGGAGCTGAACGTAGCGCAGGTGCTGGCGGAATTAAACGGCGAGGCATAATTTCTTTTTCCTTCTTTGAAATGCCATAGATAAACCAAACCGGGATTCTCTGCGGATGAAATACTCCGTGGAGAATTTTCGGCGTTCAAATACAGGATGTATAATTGTATGAAAAAAATCCTCAAAAATTCGGTAATCAGGTTCTGGTGTTCTTCCCTTCTGGTGCTGTGCTTTGCTGTCATTCTGATCAGTGTGGGCTTCCAGCAGGCCTTTCTGATCGTGGAGAATCATCTGAAATCCATGTATGTGAACATGCTGCAGCGCACTGTGGATTCCTTTGAAAATGATCTCACGGACATTGAGAGTATTTCTCTGCAGATCGCCAATGATACCGCCATCCTGAATATGGCCGCCAAGGAAAAAGGGCAGGACGACTACATTGTGACGGCCATCGAGGCGGTAGACCGCTACGCCCTGTATGTGTCCTACCAGAGCATAGATCTGCTCAATAATAAGCAGATGTATCTGTATTACCCGAACACAGACCTGGTGCTGTTTCAGGGCAGCTATTATAAAACGGATATTTTCAGGGCATACGTGGAGGATGAGTGGGGAGAGCCCTGGGAGGAGTGGCTTACACGGATGCAGGAAACCGCGCTGACGTATCCGGATTATCAGAAAACAGCGGACGGCTTTGAGTATGTCTTTCCCTTTTCCGGTAAATTATTCGGGGACAGGGAGGGAACCATTGTGTTCCGGGTGTCGGGGAGCGCCATTGCCTCGAAGCTGAAATTCACGGCGGCGGATTCCAACACGGAGGCTTATCCGGTGGCTATTCTGGACAATACAGGGGAACTGATCTGGTGTTCTGGGGAGGGGGAGTTCTTCTCGGCTCTGACTCTGGAGGAGCTTGACAGCGGCTATCTGGAAAAGAATGATATCAGCGTGATGATTGCTCAGTCTGATTCCAGAGGCTGGTACTATGTATTACTGGTGCCCATGGAGGAGGTGCTCTCCGAATTTATGGCCCTCAGGAATATGGTGATTCTTCTGGTGGCCGCGGCCCTTTTGGGAGGGACGATCCTTTCCTTTGTGGTTTCTCACAGGAACGGAAAGCCCATCAATGAGGTGATAGAGGCGCTGGCGCTGGGCGCAGATGATGCGCAGGAATATTCCTATCGGAATCTGGGAACGGCGGTTTCCGAAGTGGTGCGCAGACACGCTTCCATGCTCAGGGAGGCGGAGCAGAATAAGACGTCCCTGCAGAAGATTTTTTTCAGCGATCTGTTAAAGGCAGGTTTTGGCAACGAGGAGCAGTTAAAGGCGGCGGCCCAAAAGGCCGGGCTGGAGATTGAAAATCAGGTCTATCAGGTGGCGCTGGTCTGCCTGTTTGCGGAGAATGATTTTGCTTCCGCGGATGAACAGACCTTAAATGACGCGGGGGTGCTGCTGGAAATTGTGAGAAACCGGCTCCATGAGGCAGCGGATGGAATGGTATGGTTTTACAGAAAAAATTACAACACCATGGCGATGATTTTCTCTGTGGATCATCTGGAGACGGATGTGCCGCAGCTGGTTCATGAGACCCGGGAATGGCTTTTGCGGGAATGCCAGGTGGAGCCGGCCTGGGGCATCGGCGGCACCTGTCATGACCTGCTGTTAATCTGGCGTTCCCTGGAGGAGGCGGAGCTGGCCCTGCAGTTGAGCAGCAGGAAGGAACCGGTCAGTATGTACCGCACGGAGCTGATCGACAGCAATGATTTTTACTTCCCGGCGGTGGCTCAGGAGAGGCTGGAGGAATGTCTGAAATCCGGCCAATGGAGGGAAGCCAGGGAAGTGCTGGAGGTGCTGGAGACGGAGAACTGCTCCCTGAGAAATCTGAGCCGCTCCCAGTTTATCCGGTTGTGCCGGATGTTCGCTGATCTGCTGAACGGCGTCTGGAAGAATGAAGGCTTTGATGAGGTGATCCTGAATCTGAACGAGCTGCTGGTGGAGCCCCAGATACGAAAAGAGGAGTATTTCCGCCGCCTGAAGACATTTTGCAGGAAAATATGCAACGACGCCGCGACCCAGAAGCAGGAGCAGCGGGGGCGCACAGTGGATGAAATCAGGGAGTACATCGAGATGCATTACCGGGAGCCGGATATGGGCTTAAGCCGGGTAGGCAGTGAATTCCGGATGTCGGAGAGCTACCTCTCCACCATCTTTAAGGAGCAGGCCGGGGTCAATTTCGGGGAATATCTGGAAAAGAAGCGGATTGAGGAGGCATGCAGGATGCTGAAGGATTCCGATGCCACCATCAATGAGGTGGCGGAGCGGGTTGGATACAATAATGTGCGGACCTTCCGGAGGGCCTTTGTCCGGGTGAAGGGAGTCAGCCCCAGGGAGATCAGGCAGGAGGGGTAGGATTCCCGGGTTTCTTCGGGATAAAGAAAAGCTGGCAGTCTTTGTCGCGGAATTTCACGATGCGGGCTGTCAGCTTTTTGATGTTAATCAGGGTTTACTGAGAAACTGTTGCGGAATACTATGCCTGTTCAGCACTGGCCAATACGTGAACTGTGGCGTTAAAAGTCCCGTCGCTTCTAAGCTTCGTTCCGGATGATAACCTGGCACATTTTCATGGCGGACAGCGCGTTTATGTGGCTTTCGGGGGTGACGCCCGCGCAGCAGGAGGCGTCCACGCTGACCGGGACTTCCGGAAGGGTGGCCTTGATCAGCAGGTCGTTGGAATTCAAGCAGATGTCGGTGCACAGGCCGCAGAGCTCCACTGACTCAACGGTGGTTTTCTCATCTTCACTTTCATTATCGGCGAGCAGAGCCTGGGCCAGATCGGTGCTGCCGAAGGTGGGCTTATCGAAAATCCGGCACTCGCTTTTTTCGGCCAGATCCTGCAGCCCGTCCGCCAGCTGCCAGCCCCAGGTGCCTTCGATGCAGTGCTCCACGGGGAGATTGCGGCCCTCCTGGGTGGTCAGATATTCGGGGCTGTGGGTGTCTCTGGTGAAGATAACCTGGCCCTCAAAGGCCTTTGCCTTTTGGATGACGGTGGGGAGGATGGCCTGGGCCTCTTTGGTGCCCAGGCTGCCGGTGATGAAGTCGTTCTGCATGTCTACGATGATCAGATATTTCATGGTTTTTTCTCCGGTTTCTGATTTTGAAAAGGGGTTTTCAGGTTGCTTTCTGGTTTATTCCAGCAGATCTGTTACTTCACACCTGAGAGCTTTTGCAAGACGCATGACAATATCAAATTGTGCTTTATTCAGGTTCTTGCTTTTACGCTCGTAAGCGCGAATCGTGTTTAAGGAAACACCGGATTCAGTCGCAAGCGCTTCCTGTGTTAAGCCAGAATGCTTTCTTGCTGTCTTGAGCGTGCTTTCGCTGTCTGCAAAACGGGCATCCATGACTTCATAGCTTTTTTGAATATCCGCTTCGTGCAAAGTTCCGTAAAGAGGAAGAAGGTCATCATAAGGGACTTTGTCGAGAATGCTTTTGAAGGTTCTGCCGGAATACCACTGATAATGCGCCAGCATCCAGCCGACCCAATAAACAGGGCTTCTGTCATAGCTTTCCACAGGATTGGCATTGCAGCTTTCACCTGTCGTTTTTTCCATGACTTCCACGAAGAGCTCCATGCCGCTTTTTCCTGCAATGTATTTCGGGTTACCGTTTTCGAACTGGTCGGCAACATCAGATTGAACAAATCGTTTCAAAAAATCCGTGCCGTTCATTCCGGATTCCACTACCGCATCGTGGAGCATATTGCCGACAGCACGGGAGGCTTTATTCAGATATAATTGACTGTAAGCGTGGGTCGTCATGCTTCATATCCTCCCTCATGATATCAAGAACGAAAATATCATCCATGAGCTGCTGCAGATTTTTCTTCCTGCCTGCGTAAGCGGTCCTTGCATTTTGGTCCCGTTCGGTCCTCTTATAGTAGTATTCGCGGTAATCAGCTGCTTCATGTTCGATAAATTCAATTTGTCCGAAAGACCGTCTGGAGAGGAGGACCACCTGTTCTCCGAGTGTGTCCAGCTGCATGGCAAGGTTTAAATCCCGTAAAGAGATTGTGTTGTTTACAAAATCCTCTGCAAAGGAAAAGTAGGAATCATCTGCGCGGTAACCGATCATGACATCGACATTGGCGGTGTCGGGCATAAAGCGAGAGAGAATAAAGTCTCTTGCACTGTTTCCGATGGGAGAATTGATGTCAAACCTTCTGTGCTCAAGCAAAATGGCAAGCCAGTTCAGAATATTAAATTCTCCTTTTGTAAGATGCATCACATTCATTCCGTCAAGATGCATGATATACTTGTTGGAGTAACCATCATTTTTGAGAGGGCAGGCCCATTCCTTTGCAAGCTCTATGCTTTCTGTGCAATAAAAACCCTGCCCGTAATCATTGTATTTTTTCCCATACCGAATTTCGGCGCTTTAACGATCTGCTGAGATCCGTGATAAATAATCAAATCCTGCATCATATGCCATCTCCGGGTAATACTGTGGTATTAGTTTGAGAAGATTATAATACGGTAGTATTAGTTTGTCAACAGACTTTTCGGGATATATAAGCCATTTTATAAGCCATTTATGATAATGTCCTTATATACCACAAGAGAAAATGTCCCA
>JAJPYH010000255.1:0-9078 GCA_021205045.1 Lachnospiraceae bacterium
TTAAAAAAGAGGATTTTGAGGGCTTCGTGTAGAATAATAAGTCAGAGAGAATTACGAGGAGACGAAGATGACGAACCATGACACGTCGATCAGAGAGCGGCTGGAGCAAAGAGAAAAGGAATATTTAAGCCCCTATGCCTCCTTAAGCTGTGAGAGCAGGGGCAGGGAGAGGCCGGAGGAGCCCTGCGATATCCGTCCTGTTTATCAGCGGGACCGGGATCGGATTCTCCATTGTAAGTCTTTTCGGCGGCTGAAGGATAAGACACAGGTGTTTCTGACGCCCAACGGAGATCATTACCGTACTCGTCTGACCCATACCCTGGAGGTTTCCCAGATCGCCCGCACCATCGCCAAGGCGCTGCGTATGAATGAGGATCTGACAGAGGCCATCGCGCTGGGGCATGATCTGGGGCACACGCCCTTTGGACATGCCGGGGAGCGGGCGCTGAACAGGGTTTCTCCCTACGGCTTTGTGCACAGCGAACAGAGTGTGCGGGTGGTGGAGAAGCTGGAGAAGGAGGGTCAGGGGCTGAATTTAAGCTTTGAGGTGCGGGACGGCATCCGCCATCATCAGACTGCGGGGACGCCCTCCACCCTGGAGGGGAAGATTGTCCGGCTCTCCGACAAAATCGCCTATATTCATCACGATATGGACGACGCCGTCCGGGCGGGGGTCTTAAAGGAAAGCGACATTCCGGTGGAAATTCGCAGAGTTCTGGGGGATATGGGCAGCACCAGGCTGGATCGGATGGTGCATGATATTATTTCCGCCTCGGAAGGGCAGCCCGAGATTATGATGTCCCCGGAGATTGAGACCAATATGATGGCTCTGCGGGCCTTCATGTACCGGGAGGTGTATGTGAATCCGGTGGTCAAGGCGGACGAGATCAAGGCGGAGAAGATGATTGAAGCCCTGTATGTCTATTATCTGGAGCATATGCAGGAGCTTCCGGGATATATTCTGAACGCGTATCTGGAGGGGGAACCGAAGGAGGTTGTGGTCTGCGATTACATAGCCAATATGAGCGACAAGTTTGCCATTACCACCTTTCAGAAGCTGTATATTCCCAGGTCCTGGCAGGGGTAGGACTGTATGGAAATGCCATAGAAGAGATGGCCGGGAGCTGCTCTTTGAAGAACCGGTCAGGGTAGCAGGTGCCGGAAAGAGAACTGTCCCGGGCTGCTCTCTGAACGGCAGGCCGGGGCGGCAGAGATAAGACAGAGAACTGTTCCAGGCTGTTCCTGAAATGGGACAGGCCGGAGTAAAGAGGGGAAACGTGTACTATTCAGAGGAAATCATAGAGGAAGTCAGGACAAAGAATGATATCGTGGATGTGGTCGGCGCCTCGGTCAGACTGCAGAAGAAGGGAAGCTCTTATTTCGGGCTCTGCCCTTTTCACAATGAAAAGAGCCCTTCCTTCTCTGTGTCCGGGCAAAAGCAGATGTATTACTGCTTCGGCTGCGGGGCCGGCGGCAATGTGATCACCTTTGTCATGAATTATGAAAATTATACCTTTCAGGAGGCGTTAAAATATCTGGCCGACCGGGCCGGGGTGACGCTGCCTGAGGAGGATGCTTCTGCGCAAAACCGTCAGAAGCAGAGTAAGAGGGCGCTTTTGCTGCAGATCAATAAGGAGGCGGCCCGGTATTTCTGCCATCAGCTCCGCAGCCCTAGGGGAAAGCCGGGATATGAGTATCTGAGCGAAAGGAAACTGTCAGATGAGACCATCAAACATTTTGGTCTGGGCTTTGCCGATAAGACTCCCGGAAGCCTGACGGCTTATCTGAGAGAAAAGGGCTACAGCGATGAGATGCTGGTGGAGGCGGGGCTGTGCGCCTACGATGAGAACCGGGGCTTCCATGACAAATTCTGGAACCGGGTCATGTTTCCCATTATGGATATCAACCACCGGGTCATCGGCTTCGGAGGCCGGGTCATGGGGGACGGAAAGCCCAAATACCTGAACAGCCCGGAGACGCCCATTTTTGATAAGAGCCGCAATCTGTACGGGCTCAATTATGCCCGGATCAGCCGGGCGGGAAATCTGATCCTCTGCGAGGGTTATATGGACGTGATTGCCATGCACCAGGCGGGATTTACCCAGGCGGTGGCCTCTCTGGGGACGGCTTTTACCTCCGGACAGGCTTCCCTGATCCGACGGTATACGGAGCAGGTGCTGTTAGCCTATGACAGTGACGGCGCGGGAGTGAACGCGGCTCTTCGGGCCATCGGAATTCTGAAGGAGGCGGGGCTGAGCGGCCGGGTGATCAATCTGGAGCCCTATAAGGATCCGGACGAGTTTATCAAGAATCTGGGACAGGAGGCCTTTCAGGAGAGAATTGATAAGGCGGAGGACGGTTTTTTATTTGAAATCCGGATTTTGCGCCGGGATTTTCATGTGGAGGATCCGGCCCAGAAGACGAAGTTTGAGATGGAGGCAGCCCGTAGGCTCTCCCAGATGGAGAATGAGATTGAGCGGGAAAATTATCTGGCGGCGGTTGCCAGGGAATATTTTATTGACCCTGAAATGCTGCGCCGGATGGTGAGAAGTCTGGCGGCGGCAGGCGGGCAGGTAAAGCCTGTGGAGAGACCAAGGAGCACAACAGGGAAAAAAGCATCGGCGGAGGATAACCGCAAAAAGACCCAGCGTATGCTGCTCACCTGGCTTTCCGATGAACCGCAGATCTACAGCCAGATCCAACAATACATACAGCCTGAGGATTTTACGGACGAGCTGTACCGGCAGGTGGCGAAGCTTCTTTTTGAGGAGCTTGCCCAGGGCCGCTGCGATCCAGCCGGGATTATTTCCCGGTTTGAAAATGAAGAGGAGCAGCGCCAGGTGGCGTCAATTTTTCACACTCGTCTGCAGGGAATCGATAATCAGCAGCAGAAGGAAAAGGCGTTCAAGGACATTTTGTACGCGGTAAAGCAGAACAGCTGCGAATATTACGCCAGCCAGCAGGGAACGGACATCAATGCGTTAAAGCAGGTCGTTGCCGCAAGACGCGCTCTGGAAGAGCTTTCCAAAGTGCATATTCTTTTTACGTAAGCTTATACTATTTATTAATGGAAGGATGGACCATCATGGAAGAAAACACAATGGCAAAATACGAGGAGAAGGTCAAGGCGCTGTTAGCCCTGGGCAAGTCCAAAAAGAACATACTGGAATTCACGGAAGTAGCTGAGTTTATGGCGGATCTGAATTTAAGCCCGGAGCAGCTGGACCGTGTGGCGGAGAGCCTGGAGCGCAGCGGCATCGATGTGCTTCGGATTCCCACGGACGACGACATGGATCTCATCGATGAGGATATTCTGCTCAATGATGAGGACAACGTGGATATTGAGAATATTGACCTGACCGTGCCCGACGGCGTCAGCACCGAGGATCCGGTGAGGATGTATTTAAAGGAGATCGGCAAGGTGCCTCTTCTGACCGCGGAGGAGGAGATTGAGCTGGCCAAAAGGATGGAGGAGGGCGATGAGGAGGCCAAAAAGCGCCTGGCCGAGGCCAACCTGCGTCTGGTGGTCAGCATTGCCAAGCGCTATGTGGGCCGGGGCATGCTGTTCCTGGATCTGATTCAGGAGGGCAACCTGGGTCTGATCAAGGCGGTGGAGAAGTTTGACTACCGCAAGGGCTACAAGTTCTCCACCTACGCTACCTGGTGGATTCGCCAGGCTATCACCCGCGCCATCGCCGACCAGGCCAGGACCATCCGCATTCCTGTTCACATGGTGGAGACCATCAATAAGCTGATCCGCGTCAGCAGACAGCTTTTGCAGGATCTGGGGCGGGAGCCTACCCCGGAGGAGATCGCCGTGGAGATGGATATGCCCGTGGAGCGTGTCCGTGAGATCATCAAGATCAGTCAGGAGCCGGTGTCCTTAGAGACTCCCATCGGCGAGGAGGAGGACAGTCATCTGGGCGACTTCATCCAGGATGAGAATGTGCCCGTGCCCGCCGAGGCGGCCGCCAATACGCTCTTGAAGGAGCAGCTGGATGAGGTTTTGCAGACTCTGACGGAGAGGGAGCAGAAGGTGCTCCGCCTGCGCTTTGGCCTGGACGACGGCAAGGCCCGCACCCTGGAAGAGGTGGGCAAGGAGTTCAACGTCACCCGTGAACGTATCCGCCAGATTGAGGACAAGGCTCTGAGAAAGCTGCGCCATCCCTCCAGGAGCAGGAAGCTGAAGGATTATCTGGACTGAGAATAGTCGAGGATGTGATACGGGAAATACCGGGTCCCATAAATCTGTGCATGTTTTGATACAGAAATTTGCCTATGATAAAAAAGAACAGAACAGCAAAAGGAATAAAAGCAGCAAAAGAACCAAAAACAGTTAAGACAGCAAAGGTGACCAGAACAGCGATCATCATCATTGTATTGCAGATATTATCATGGACTCTGCTGGCCTGCGCCTGGCGGGTCACGGGCTTCGCGGACTGGTGGGCGACCCATATCTTCCGGTGGTGGACGGCTGCAGCCGGTACGGTTTTCGGAGTGTTTCCCGTTTCTGCGGCGGAATTTGTGCTTTATCTGCTGGTGATCTGGGCGGTGGGAAGCCTGGCACTGGCAATATGGGAGATATGTAAAAGCGAAGGGAAGAGACGAGCTTTATGGAGGAGCGAAAGGTTAAGGCCGCTTGGGATATGGGTCAGGAGGTTTTTGCTGGTGGCCTCAGTGCTCTGGTTTCTGTTTGTGACCTGCAGCGGCATCAATTATCAGAGAACCTCCTTCACGGACAGCGCCGGCATTAAAATGCAGGAGTATACACTGACGGAGCTGAAAGAAACCTGCCTGTGGCTGACGGAAATGGTCAATGAGTACGCCGACCAGGTAGAGCGGGATGGGGACGGCGTCATGCAGCTGTCGCTGACGCAGCATGAAACCGGTCAGCTGGCGGCCCAGGCCATGGAGAGCCTGGGCGATACATATCCGCTTCTGTCCGGGAGCTATCCCACGCCGAAGCCGGTGACATTTTCCAGGATTCTGTCGCTGTTAAGTCTGACGGGCGTGTATTCGCCGCTGACCATCGAGGCTAACTATAACCGGGAGATGACGGCTTATAATATTCCTTACTCCATGTGCCATGAGCTTTCTCATCTGCGGGGATTTATGCAGGAGCAGGAGGCTAATTTTATCGCTTTTCTGGCGTGTACCGGCTCAGAAAACGCGGATTTTTGCTACAGCGGCTATATGCTGGCGTGGATTCAATGCACCAACGCGCTGTATGATGCCAGCCGGGCGGACTGGAGCGAGGTGCGTACGCTTTTGCCGGAGGAGGCGCAGCTTGACCTGACAGTCAACAGTGCGTTCTGGAATACCCATGAGGGCGTGTTGTCGGAGGTGTCCGATCAGGTGAACGACACCTATCTGAAAGTAAACGGGCAGAGCGACGGGGTGCTCAGCTACGATAAGGTGGTGGATCTGCTGGTCAGCTACTGGATGGAGAACTTTGGAGATATTTGAAGAATCGGCTGGTCGGCTGCTGGATGGAGAGCTTCTCAGATATTTGAAGAATCGGCTGGTCGGCTGCTGGATGGAGAACTTCGCGGATATTTGAAGAAGCTGTCGGTCAGTTAGTGGATGGAGCATTTCGGAGTTATTTGAAGAAGCTGCCGGTCAGCTGTCGGATGGAGAACTGTGAAGCTGTCGGATGGATTTGCCGACTGGTTGTCGGATGGATCATTATGCGGAGGGATGATTGGTGCTGGGAAAAATTGAAAATGTATTGCCGAAGCGCCTTTTTGCGGCGGCGGAGCTGATTCCACCCTGCGGCACAGTCTGCGATATCGGCTGCGATCACGGCTATCTCTCCATTTATCTTTTGCAGCAGAAAAAGGCCCGTCATGTGATTGCCATGGACGTCAATCAGGGGCCTCTGGAGAGAGCAGGGGAGAATGCCCGCCATTTTGGCCTGGAAGGGCAAATGGAGCTTCGGCTTTCAGACGGACTGGCCAGGGTGGCGCCAGGGGAAGCGGACTTTTTTGTCTGTGCCGGTATGGGCGGCAGGCTGGTGATGAAAATTATGTCGGATCACCCGGAGGTGACAGCCTCCATGAGGGGCGCACTTTTACAGCCCCAGTCGGATATCCGGCAGGTGCGCCGCTTTGTGTACGAGCTGGGCTGGCATATTGAAAAGGAGGATATGGTATTTGAGGAGGACGGCGGGGGAAGGAAAACAGGGAAATATTATCCCATGTTCCTGGTGCTGCCCGGTCGGGAGGAACTGCCGCCGGAGGCGGAGCTGGCGTATGGAAGCCTGTCGAAGCAAAAAAATCCGGGAGTTTTGCAGGATTTCCTGCGTTATCAGATGAAAATAAGAAAAGATGCACAGGAGCAGGTGCAAAACAGCGATACGGAAAGAGCGCGGGAGAGATTGATACAGATAAGGAAAGAAATTGAGGAAATAGAGGCAGTGCTGATATGGTCGCATCCAAATGAAGTACGGCAATCCCTGAAGGAAACGACTGAGACTGATGTTAGCCGGTAACACAGGAATAAAGAAACAGAAAACCGAATAGACTATTAAGAAGCTTCGATTTGTAATCACAGATTAAAGTTATAAACGGCAAATCCAATGGAAACAACAGACAACTACGAAAGAGAAGGGCAAAAACGATGACGTGTAAAGAGGTTACGCAGTGGCTGGAGCAGCTCTCACCGGTCAGTTTTGCTGAGGAGTGGGATAATGTGGGACTGCTTGTGGGCAGACCGGAAAGGAATGTGGAGAGGGTGATGCTGTGTCTGGATGTGACGGAGAACATCATTGAGCAGGCGGTCAATGGGGACGTGGATATGATTGTCAGTCACCATCCCATGATTTTCAGGCCGTTGAAGAGGGTGACCGGGGAGGATGTGTTTCAGAACCGGATTCTGAGGCTGATTCAGGCGGATATCTGTGTCTATGCCATGCACACCAATTTTGATGTGATGGGCATGGCGGACGAGGCGGCGGAGCGGCTGGAGCTTCTGGATTCTCAGGTGCTTCAGGTGACCTATGAGGATGAGATCGCCACGGAGGGCATCGGCAGGGTGGGACAGCTGATGGAACCCATGACTCTTCAGGATGTGGCGCTGTCAGTGAAAAGAGCCTTTCATGTGGGGACGGTAAAGGTCTTCGGGGATGCCGCGGACATCTGCTGTACCGTGGCCATCTGCCCCGGCAGCGGCAAGGATCTGGCCTCCGACGCGGTGAAAAGCGGAGCCGATGTGTATGTCACAGGAGATATTGACCATCACACCGGTATTGACCTGGTGGCCCAGGGCGTGAATGTGATCGACGCCGGACATTTCGGAATTGAAAAGCTGTTTAAGCCCTATATGAAGGATTATCTAGCCCGGATGCTGCCCCAGCTGGCAGTCATACAGGCCAGGGAGGAGGAGCCGTTCTGGTATGTGTAATTCACATGTTACTATTCGCGGCTGTGAACAGTAATATGTGGGGCATCCGAAGGGCATCTCGTACACCGCAAGGCGTCCTGTAAAGGAGAGGAAAGCGGCTGTGAATATAAAAAAGGAGATTTTCATGGAAAAAAGAACATACACCGCAAGTGAATACCGGGCCTATGTCAGCGCCGCCATCCTGCTTTTGTGCAGGGCTGTGGCTGACGTGGTGGATTATGACGCCTCCCGGAGCTGCTTTGTGGATTACACCATCGGCAATTCTTATTTTGTGAGAACCCGTACCGGGAAGGATTTTGACCAGGAGCTCCTGAATAAAATCAAGGAGCGAATGATCGCCTATACCACCACCGGCGCCAGGGTGGAGACCACCCATTTCCCCAAGGAAGAGGCTGTAAAGCTGATGGAAAGGGAGAAGCTGGATGAGATCGTCAGGCTCTTTAAATACCGCCGCAGCGGAGGCATCAATCTGCGCAGCCTGAACGGATATTATGACTATTATTATGGTCCCTGTCTGGAGGAGATTTCCCAGGTGGATCATTTTGATCTGGTGGCGGCAAAGGGAGGGTTTTTCCTGGTGCTGCCTGCCAGGGAGGATATGGACACCCTGATTCCTTACACGCCCCGCCCCAGGCTGGAGGCTACCCTGGAGGAATCCCACCGGTGGTATGAGCAGGTGGGCATTGAGACCGTGGGAGACTTAAATGACAAGATCTGTGAGGGCAACATCAGCGACCTGATTCTGGTGCAGGAGGCGGAGCAGGAGCGCAAGATCGCCCAGATTGCCCAGATGATCGCCTCCAGAGAAGGGGTCCGCTTTGTCATGATTGCGGGGCCGTCCAGCTCCGGTAAGACCACCTTCAGCCATCGGCTTTCCATTCAGCTGCGCACCATCGGCAAGAAGCCCCATCCCATCGCATTGGATGATTATTTTCTGAACCGGAAGGATACGCCCCTGGACGAGGAGGGCAAGCCCAACTATGAGTGCCTGGAGGCGCTGGACGTGGAACTGTTCAATCAGGATATGATCGCCCTGCTGAGCGGACAGGAGGTGGAGCTTCCCACCTTTAATTTCATCACGGGCTATCGGGAGTATAACGGAAAGCGCTTAAAGCTGGGGGAGGACGACATCCTGGTGCTGGAGGGTATCCACGGCCTGAATGATAAGCTGTCCTACACGCTTCCCTCGGAGAGCAAGTTTAAAATCTATATCAGCGCCCTGACCAGTCTGAATGTGGATTCCCACAATCGGATTCCCTCCACGGACAACCGGATGATTCGCCGGATTGTCAGAGACGCGGCCACCCGGGGCATGAACGCATCCTACACCATCCAGATGTGGCCCTCCGTGCGAAGAGGTGAGGAGCAGTATATTTTCCCCTTCCAGGAGGAGGCGGATGTGATGTTCAATTCCGCTTTAGTGTATGAGCTGTCTGTCTTAAAACAGTTCGTGGAGCCCTTACTGTTCCGCATCGGTCCGGATGACCCGTCCTACAACGAGGCCACGCGGCTTTTGAAGTTCCTGGATTATTTCCTGGGGGTCAGCAGCGAGAAGGTGCCGGGCAACAGCATCTGCCGGGAGTTTGTGGGCGGAAGCTGTTTTCAGATTTAGCTATAAAGGGAAGGGCGCCCCCTACGCCGCGCCCCTCGGGGGTTTTTTTATAAGTAATATAACAG
>JAJPYH010000255.1:9088-10530 GCA_021205045.1 Lachnospiraceae bacterium
CAACCGCCCCGTCCGGGGTTTTGGGGGCGGTCGGTGTTTTTATTTTCTGCAATACAGGGCTGGGCCCCCCACCGGCGCCCCCCTTCGGGGGTTTTATAAGAAGAAATTTCACTGATCAGCATCCCATCAGCTTTTTGGCATTGTCCAGCACTTCCTTGCCCTTCATCATGCCATAAAGAGTCATATCGATCACAGCTACCGGCTTATCCGGAAAAGCGTCCGATACTTTCTTCAGATTGTAGCGAACCTGAGGGCCAAGAAGGATGACGTCAGCATCCGGCCCATAATTATTCATCTCCTCCAGGCTGTAGGCGTTGATATTGCATTCAAAGCCTTCTTCCTTCGCGGCGTCCCGCATCTTTGTGACCAGCAGGGAGAATTTCTTTGAGGATCAGATTATTGTGTACCTGTTCATTGAGCTTTTGCTGTATGAGGTAGTCAGGCTCTGCCATTAACAGGGAAAACAGGATTTCAGATACTCCAGAAAGTTTTGCATGCTGTCCGTCAGATATTTCTGCCGATGATAAAACAGCGAATAGCGGCGGGTCAGATCGGCGTCCTCCATGGGCAATAAGATCAGAGAACCGGCCTCGACATAGGCTCTGGCAGCGTCGGACAGCAGGAAGACCACACCCTGGCCCCGCAGGGCCAGCTCGATCAGCGCCTGAGTGCTGGAACTCTCCGCGGCAATGGCCGGCTGTATTTTCTCCCGGTGGAAAAGCCGGTCCAAAAACTCCCGTGAGCCGCTGCCCGGTTCGCGCAGAAGGAGGGGGACGGCGGAGAGGTCTTTGACAGAGAACCCGGGCAGAAAAGCAAAGTCCGGACTGCAAAGGGCCACCATCTGATCTGAGGCGAGAGGAATCCGGTATACCTCCTCCATGTCGGCGGTATCGTCCGCGATGGCGAAATCCAGCTGATTGTGGAGCAGGTCATCCATGATCTGCCCGGAGCTTAAAATGGTCGATTTCATGGGAATTTCCGGGTGGAGCGCACGGAAGGCAGCGATGACCGGCGGCAGGTGAGTGGTGCCGAAGGCGATGTTGCTGCCCACGCGGATCAGTGCGGCGGCGTCGCTGCCCTGGAGGGCGGTTTTGGACTCCTCAAACTGGAGGAGAATGGAATTTGCGTAATTGAAAAGAGTCTGCCCTGCCTGGGTGATATAAATTCTGCGGTTCATGCGGTCAAAAAGCCTGACCCCGTAATAGGTTTCCAGTTCCCGGATGGCATTGCTGACGGCGGGCTGGGCCATATTCAGCTTCTCCGCGGCTTTTGTGATGCTCCCCGCACGGCAGACTTCGGAAAAAATGTTCAGATGCTTCAGCGTCATATTTTTTGCCCCAATTCATAATAAAATCGTTATGCGATTTATATTAACATAATAATTTAAGGTGTTAGTCAGTAATTGGGTCGTTAAGCCTTTAAATCCGTTTTTTGGGACACCT
>JAJPYH010000087.1 GCA_021205045.1 Lachnospiraceae bacterium
TTTACGACCGTGCAACGCCTTCAATCATTTTTACCATGAGACCAAAATTCTGGCCGAGGAGAATGAAGAGAAGCAGAAGGGGTATATCGCTTTGCTGCTGCTGGTGAAGGGGGTGCTGGAGGCGTCCATAGATGCGCTGGGGTTTGAGGCGCCGGAGGAGATGTAGTTTTCAAATATTACTATTCGCAGCTGTCTTGTACTGGATAAACGGGAGCGTTATATCTGCATGCAGGAGATCGATGACTCGACAGGGTATATCTGCGTGTAAGTGACTGACGATCCGGCAGGTCATACCTGCATGTAAGCAATCGATGATCCGGCGTGAGATGACGGAGAATAGATATTTTTAAAATGAGGTATTGGAGGGTTACACCATGAGAAATCCGATGATTGAGAAGTATCTGGACGAGCTCATCGAGCGGTCCACCCTGGACGTTCCGGCCTGGAACATTGAGAAGGCCAAGGCCGGAGCCACCAAGAGCGGCTGGAATTATATTGACGGCTGCATGATTCTGGCGATGCTGGAAACATACGCCACCACCGGAGAACAGAAGTATCTGGACTTTGCGGACGCCTTTATCGACCACAGAGTCAGGGAGGACGGCACCATCGACGGCTACAATCCGGAGGAGTATAATATCGACAATGTGAACGCCGGCAAGACCCTGTTCGCTCTGTATGATATCAACGGCAAGGAAAAATACCGCAGGGCCATCGACCTTATTTACAGCCAGATTCAGCATCAGCCCCGCACCGAAGAGGGCAATTTCTGGCACAAAAAGATTTATCCCAACCAGGTCTGGCTGGACGGCATGTACATGGGACAGCCCTTCTATATGGAGTACGAGACCCGCTTCAATGATAAGAAAAATTATGACGATATTTTCCATCAGTTCTCCAATGTGGTGAAGCATGTCAGAGACCCGAAGACCGGTCTGTATTACCATGCCTATGACGCCTCCAGAACCGCTTTCTGGTGCGATAAGGAGACAGGCTTAAGTCAGAATTACTGGCTCCGCGCTCTGGGATGGTTCTCCATGGCGCTGTTGGATACGCTGACCAAGTGCGACAGGGATGCGGCACCTGAGAAATATGACGAGCTGAAGGCTGTCTTTGTGGATTACATGGATTCCATGCTGAAATATCAGGACGAGAGCGGCATGTGGTACCAGCTGCCCGCCAGAGGCGGCGAGCCGGGCAATTATCTGGAGACCTCCGGCAGCGCCATCATGGCCTACAGCCTGTTAAAGGCCGTCCGCCTGGGCTTTTTGCCTGAGAGCTACAGGAAGCCCGCGGTGAAGGACTTCAATGCCATCTGCGACAAGTACCTGTCCATCAACGAGGCGGGAGAGCTGCACCTGGGCGGCATCTGCCTGGTGGCCGGTCTTGGCCCGGAGAATAACCGCCGCCGGGACGGCTCCTATGAGTATTACATGTCAGAGCCCATTGTGGCTGACGACGCCAAGGGCGTGGGACCGTTCCTGTTAGCCTACACGGAGATGCGCAGACTGGGGGATTAGGGAGCCGACACGATAGCGCTACCTATCCGTTTCCGGCGAAATGTTATCAGTTACTAAAATAGCACCTCCTACACTTCAAAGAGCGGAGGTGCTATTTCTTTTGCGTTTCAGATATAGCGACTGATTTTGCTTTGGAATGGCGGGAAGCTTTTCTGCTTAAGAAAATCTGTCAGGTCAGTCAGAGATTCTCTTCTGCTCCTGTTCGATTTGCCTGATACCTTTTGAAGGAGTGGGTAGGTTTTCCGGCATGGTACCACCCAGCTCCCTGATGGTTTGCCGTATTTTTTTGCCAACCTCATAATGGGGCTGATGGAAAAATAAAATATTTCTAAAAACGATATTGACAGATCTCCTCTCCTGTCATATAATGGCCACATCACTTATAAAACCTATCAAATATATAGGAAATGAGACAAAGATCATCAAAGACAGCCAATCATTTTTCAGTGGAGGGAAAATTATGTCTGAAGTAAAGGAAAGCGCATTGGAACTTATAGGTAATACCCCAGTGATGAAGCTGAACCGCTATAGCAAGGCGGCGGGCATCGAGGGAGCCACTGTCATCGCCAAGCTGGAGTACCTGAACCCGGCCGGTTCTGTGAAGGACAGAATTGCCCTTGCCATGATCGAGGATGCGGAGCAGAAAGGCCTGTTAAAGCCCGGCGCCACCATCATTGAACCCACCAGCGGTAATACTGGTATCGGACTGGCGGCTGTGGCGGCGGCTAAGAGATATAAGACCATCTTTACTCTGCCGGAGACCATGAGCGTGGAGAGGAGAAATCTGTTGAAGGCCTACGGCGCGCAACTGGTGCTGACGGAAGGGTCCAAGGGCATGAAGGGCGCCATTGCCAAAGCGGATGAGCTGGTGAAGGAAATTGACGGCGCCGTGATACTGGGGCAGTTTGATAATCCGGCCAATCCGGCCGCCCACAAGGCTTCCACGGGTCCGGAGATCTGGAGACAGACCGATGGCAGGGTGGACATTTTTGTGGCGGGTATCGGCACCGGCGGCACCATCACCGGAACCGGTGAATACTTAAAGGAGCAGAACCCGGATATTCAGGTAGTCGGCGTGGAGCCGGCCTCCAGCCCGGTACTGACAAAGGGCGTGGGCGGCGCACACAAGATTCAGGGTATCGGCGCGGGTTTTGTGCCTCAGGTGCTGAATACAAAGGTATACGATGAGGTGCTGGCCATTGAGAATGAGGACGCCTTTACTGAGGGCAAGCGCTTCGCGGTGTCCGAGGGCGTTCTGGTGGGTATTTCCTCCGGCGCGGCGCTGAAGGCGGCAGGCATTCTGGCGGCAAGACCGGAGAATCAGGGTAAGACCATTGTGGTCATACTGCCGGATTCCGGCGACAGATACCTGTCCACACCTTTATTTGCCAGCTGAAAGTATATGTATTGCTATCCGGGGCATGACTGGATTTGCGATGAATCATACAGAGAGGAGCTGTTTATGATTTACCTGGATTACGCTGCCAATCACCCCTCCGAGGAGGCGGCAATACATAGATTCTGTGAGGCGGAGCGAAGCTTTTGCGGCAACGTCAATTCTACCCACCCGGCTGGGGAGGCCGCCAGAGCGGAAATGGAGCGGATTACGACGTCCATTGCCTCCCTTCTGGGAGCAGAGGGAGCGGAGATCATCTATACCTCCGGGGCTACCGAGTCCAACAATACAGCCATCAAGGGCATCGCCAGGGCAAGGCGCCATCTGGGAAAGCACATCATCTCCACGCCCCTGGAGCATGCCTCTGTCAGCGGCTGTCTGACATATCTGCGGGAGCAGGGCTATGAGATTGACCTGCTGGATATTGGCCGCGACGGCAAAGCGGATCCGGAGCAGTTCAAAGAGCTGCTGCGGCCGGATACGGTTCTGGCGGCGGTCACGGCGGTGGACAGCGAGCTTGGCATCGTCCAGCCCCTGGAGGCTGTGAAAGATATTCTGAAATCCTTCCCCAACTGCGCCCTTCATGTGGACGCAACCCAGGCCATCGGCAGACTGCCGGTGGCCTTTGCGGGTCTGGATACCATGAGCCTGGCCCCCCCACAAATTCGGGGGCCTCAATGGCAGCGGCCTTCTGATAAAAAAAAGAGGGCTGATGATGGAGCCTCTGCTGAACGGCGGCGTCGGCACCAGCCTGTATCGGGGAGGCACTCCGGCCCTGTCCCTGGCGGCGTCCACAGAGACAGCCCTGCGGCTGGCGGTGGAGAACAGGGAGGCAAATGTCCGCAAGGTGACTTCGCTTTCCAATGAAATCAAAACGGCTCTGTCCGCTTACCCGAAGGTGCGCATCAACAGCCCGGCGGACGCGGTTCCGCATATCATCAACCTGAGCGTGGAGGGCGTGAAGGGCACCCGTTTTCAGCGGGCGCTGGCTGAACGGGGCGTGTGCGTCTCTGTGAAAAGCGCCTGCTCCTCGGACGGCATGCCATCCCGGGCGGTGCTTGCGGTCAGCCGGGACCGCAGAAATGCCCTTTCTTCCTGGCGGATCAGCCTGAGTCATCGGACAACGGAAACGGAAGTGAAGGAATTCCTGCAAATTTTTGGCGATTGCTATCAAATATTGACGGAAAAACAATCATGAGGGTGCCGGTGCAGCGTATTTGAAATAACCGGACCTTTCTGCTTGCCTTTTTACTCGATAGCACAGGTCAAAAATCTTCAGCGCGGCCTGGAATGATTGATAGGGATTTTAACTATTGCCGGAGTTCTTATACCTGGCGCGGCTTTGTGGCGCGGTTTTGCATTTCGGACTGCTTGCTTTTATTTCACAGGTGTAGTAAAATCAGAAAAGTTTATTTGCAATTGTACGGAAATCTGCAGCACAGAGCAGGGAATGAGGCTGCTTATGTGGCCCATGATCGGCGTGATAGGAAACGATATAAAGTCTTTTACGATTGTTGTTCATAAAAATACGATTTGAATTTTGAATGAGGGAAAGAGAATGCCCCGTGAACTGGACTATGTACAGCGTGTAGAGCGTAGCATTACAAAAAAATATCACAAAGAAATCTGGGCGCCCTTCACCCGGGCGGTCAAAACCTACGAGCTGATCAAAGAGGGGGACAAAATCGCCGTCTGCATTTCCGGCGGCAAGGACTCCATGCTGATGGCCAAGCTGATGCAAATGCTGAAGCGGCACAGCGACTTCCCCTTCGACCTGGTCTATCTGGTGATGGACCCTGGCTACAATGAGCTCAACCGCCAGAAGATTGAGAGCAACGCCCAGCTTTTACAGATTCCCATCACCATTTTTGAAACCAATATATTTGAAGTTGCCAACAGCACGGACAAAAATCCATGCTACCTCTGCGCCAGAATGCGCCGGGGCTATCTTTACAGCAAGGCAAAAGAGCTGGGCTGTAATAAGATCGCTCTGGGCCATCATTTCAGTGATGTCATCGAGACCACGGTCATGGGCATGTTTTACGGCTCCCAGCTGCAGGCCATGCTTCCAAAGCTCCACAGCACCAATTTTGAGGGTATGGAGCTGATCCGTCCCCTGTACTGTGTTCACGAGGACGATATCATTGCCTGGAAGCAGTATAATGACCTGGAATTTATTCAGTGCGCCTGCCGTTTTACGGAGAACTGCTCTATGTGTGACGATGGGGTCGGTGGCTCCAAGCGCCAGGAGGTCAAGAACCTGATCCGGCGGCTGAAGCGGGACAATCCCAATATTGAAAAGAGCATTTTCAACAGTATTCATTCTGTCAGCCTGGATACCATGGTGGGGTACAAGTACAAGGGGGAGAGGCATTCTTTCCTGGATGATTATGATCAGCAGTAGGTTCCAATGGGAATGATGCGCAGAGGAAAGGAAGATTTACCAATATGCCGGAACAATTCTCCAGAACAGAATTATTAATCGGAAAAGAAGGCCTGGAGCGGCTGCAAAGCGCCAGAGTCGCCGTTTTCGGCATCGGCGGCGTGGGCGGCTATGCGGTGGAGGCACTGGCCCGCAGCGGCGTGGGTTCCCTTGTGCTGATCGATGACGACAGGGTCTGTCTGAGCAACATCAACCGCCAGATCATTGCCACCCACAAAACCCTGGGACAATATAAGGTGGACGTGATGAAGGAGCGCGTTCTGGACATCAATCCCCAGGCCCGTGTGGAGGTGCACCGCTGCTTCTTTTTGCCGGAAAACGCCGATGAATTTGATTTCTCCCAGTATTCCTATGTGGTAGACGCGGTGGATACGGTCACCGCCAAGCTGGAGATCATCGTTCGGGCACAGAAAAGCGGCGTGCCGGTGATCAGCTGTATGGGTGCGGGCAATAAGCTGGATCCCACCGGATTTCAGGTGGCGGATCTCTATGAGACCACCGGCTGCCCCCTGGCCAGAGTCATGCGCCGGGAGTGCAGAAAGCGGGGCGTGGAGCGCCTGAAGGTGGTTTATTCCACGGAAAAGCCTGTTCAGCCGATGGAAAAGGGAAGCGGCAGCGGAACGGACGGCGTTGACACATCGAAAAACACAGACAGCGTTGACACATTGGAAAACACAAACAGCGTCGACGCGTCGGAAAACACAGACAGGGTTGCTGCGGATACCGCGCGGCGGAGCATTCCGGGCAGCGTTGCCTTTGTGCCCTCCGCGGCGGGGCTGATCCTGGCGGGAGAGGTGATCCGGGATCTTGCTGGGGTATAAGCAACGCTGATGAACTTTCCTTTACAGCACATCAGTAGAGGTGTTCCGTAATCTTGCGGGAGTGTAAATCCTTCTCCGGAAATGATTTGCGGCGTTTCCTGTATTTTAAGCTTGCGTTTTCGGGAGGAAGCCAATATAATTAGATCATTAAGAACCGACAAATAAAGCTGTTGAAAATAAAGCAGAATATGAAAATGCGCTGAGAGGGGAAGAGTACCGGAATGGAAAAAACGACATTTTGAATCAGGACGCGGATATACAGGAGACAAAACTCACCTTTGAGGAATTATTTTCTCAGATCAGGGAAAAGCTGGGTCAGACGGATGCGGCGGCAGTGTCTGGCAGGGCGGCTTTTGAGTTTCATGTCACCGATATGGGAGGTGTGTTTTACATAGAGGCAGACAATGGACAGATCGATGTGGAGCCTTATGATTATTATGATAAAAACGCCGTGTTCACTGCAAGCGCGGCCACATACGCGGCGCTCTGCGACGGCAGCCTTACTCCGGTGACGGCCTTTGCAGCGGGGCGGCTGAAGGTGGATGGCAGCGCAGATCTTGTAAAAACCCTGGAAAAGCTGTTTTCCACAGAAGCAGCAGCGTAAAAAGAAGCAACGCCTCGGAATGTCTGCGTTAGCAGACAAAAATCTGACTGCATGGTTTATGAAGCACTTTCGGCAGTTTCAGAAAAATATATCTGATTTTTAGTCCTTCAAAAAATGCACCTGCTCAATAAAATGGGCAGGTACTTTTGTATATAATGATTTTTGCACCCGCACATACAGAAAATTTCTTTGCAGGACATCTTGCACTTTTGCCAATATTATGTTACGCTGTATGGAAGAAATAGATTGTGTTTTAATTTTATTAAAAACTGACCGGACGGTTACACGCTGGACAAGGAGGACGGAGGATGGCAAATTACAAACCTGGCAAAAATCATGACTTACTGAAACAGAGAATTTTATTTGTGGCGGCAAAGGATTTTCTGGAAAAAGGCTACACCAATACCACCATGCGGGAGATTGCGTCGAAATGCCATCTCAGCAGCGGGTCGGTGACAAATCTTTTCGGCTCCAAGGAGGACATCCTGTGCGGCCTGGTGGAGTTTGTCATAGAGCAGCAATTTGACGTAACGGGGAAGCTCCTGAGCGGCGTTACCGATGATAAGATACTGCTCTATGCCGCAGAGACAGTCCTGCAGCTTCATATTGTGGAGCTGAATGAAAATCTCCGTGAGATATACAGCAACGCTTATTCCTTCCGGAAGCCCGCCGAGGTTGTGTAGCAGAAGGTCACTGCCAAGGTGGAGTATGTCTTCAAAGAGCATCTGCCGGGTCTGGAGACCAAGGACTTCTATAAACTGGAAATTGCCTCCGGCGGCATCATGCGGGGCTTCATGGTTGTGCCCTGCTCCATCTGGTTTACCATGGATGAGAAGGTGGAGTCATTCCTGGAGACCTCGCTGGCAATTTACAAAGTGCCGGATGAGAAAATTCAGCAGGTGATTGCGTTTATCAAGGGATTTGATTTCACAGCAATCGCTCAGAAAACGGTGGACGGCATCATTCAGTATCTGGATGAAAAGCAGAAGGAGGTTCTGCCGTAAACTGGCGGATGAACCTGACAGATCATATCAAATAATAATGAAAGCCCTGCGGGATCAGAAAACCGCAGGGCTTTCCGCATGTCAGACGGCGTGAAATGGACTGAGTCCGCAGCAAGCCGGTTTTTCTATTGTGTCAGTTCCTGATTCCTTTAAAGTGTCATAACTGCAGGAAAACGTAAATGACAAAAAAATTAAAAAAGGGCGATATATCGACCACATTCAATCGTTTTCTGTGTTATAGTGTTTAATAAGGGTTGAAGAACCCGGAATAATCAATTTTTGTGTGAGAATGAAAGACGGACTGTCCAAAATGATCATAAATCTGGAGGGCCAGAAGGACGAACCATCGGGATACGATATCCTGAACAGGGCAATTTTCTATGCATGCCGGATGATCTCATCTCAAAAGGAACGGGATTTTACAAAGCAGCATTATAATGATCTGAATCGGGTGTACAGCATCTGGATTTGTATGAATATGGATCAGTGCATCTGGAATTATGTACATCTCACAGATGACGCGCTCCTTGCGGAACACAGATGGAAAGGAAAACTGGATCTGATCAATATTGTACTGCTGGGGTTGCCGGGGAAGCTTCCGGAACAGAAAGAAGGTTATGAGCTTTACCGGCTGCTGGGGGCGCTGTTTAGGAGCTGTCGCGAAATAATATGTACAGATTGTGCTGGATAATGCGTGAAGCACAGACTCTAAAAACGTAGGCGTAGCGGGCTACGGCGAGGCTTTTAGAGGCTGCGATTCGCGTATTAGCCAATGCAAGATGGGCATATTATTTCGCGACAGTTCCTTAGCACCGGCTTGAGTAAAGATGAGAGGATTGACATCCTGGATAATGAGTATCAACTGGATGCGGATAATGAGTTTGGAAAGGAGCTGAATGATATGTGTAATCTGAGTCAGGGAATATGGGAGCAAGGTATTGAGCGGGGAGTTGGTCAGGGAGAACTAAAAAAAGCAAAAGAAACGGCAGGGAGGCTTTATATTCTGGGATGGAATGAAAAAAGTATTGCTGATCTGTTGGATTATAATGAAGAGCAGGTATGCCTTTGGCTGAGAGAAGCTGGAATTTTTGCATAAATCTGGAAAAGCTTTATAAAATATGAGGATGTCCGGTAAGAAATTGCCGGACATCCTGCGTCTAAAGGATTTCAAATTATGATTTGGAGGATGTGTCTATAATGAAAAGTCATTGCAATTACAGATTCGCCTTGATCTTCTCAATCATTTCCGCATACTCATCGTCGGTCAGAAACTTCTCGCCCGGATTCATGGCGAAGACCCCGCCCCACTCGTAGCCGTCCTTATATTTCGGCACCAGATGCATATGCAGATGGCAGCCGGTGTCGCCGTAGGCGCCATAATTGAGCTTGTCCGGATGGAAGGCCGCATGGATGGCCTTCGCCGCCCGGTTCACATCCGCAAAAAAGGCGTTCCTGTCCTCATCGGAGATGTCCACGATCTCGCTGACATGATCCTTGTAGGCCACGATGCACCTGCCCGGATGGGACTGCTCCTTGAACAGGATCAGGGTGCTGACGGACAGCTCGCAGATCTCAATGCCGAAGGCCGCCAGAAGCTCTCCCTTTTGACAATAACCACAGTTTTCCATAAAAATACCTCTTTTCTGTCCGAAGACGATTTTTTAATTTGGTGTTATAGTATTGATTTGAAAAGTATACCAGTGAATTCCTCTTTATATTGCATATATACTGTCGGCAGCGGAAAGCTGCGCTGCTTTTTTCTTTATAGGAAATTCTGATTTTTTGGATGTTACAGGATATGCCGATTTTTGTTTTACAGGAAATCCTGCTTCACATTTCATACCTGAAAAATATTGGCATTACTCACATCCCTATGTATTATCCCGATCTATATGTAATACTCCGAAACAACTCTAGGATCGTCAATGATACTCTGGAGGGTAATACTGTCCAGATATTCGTTGATGACCTTTGAAAGACCTTCATAGACAGGAAGAGTCATACAGATATCCCGGCGGTCGCAGGAATTGGGAGTGGTATCCATGCAGCTGACCGGCATCAGACTTCCCTCCGCACTCTCCAGAATTTCCCGGACGGTGATCTCCATAGGATGCCTGGCCAGCTGATAGCCGCCCATATGGCCGCGGTTGGTCAGCAGCAGATTATTCCGGTTGAGAAAGGGAATAATCTGTTCCAGATATTTCTTGGAAATATTCTGCCGCTCTGAAATATCCTTCAGGGCAATAAAGCCTTCATTGTAGTGCTGCGCCAGATCAATCATCATTCTGAGGGAGTAGCGCCCCCGTGTCGAAATCCTCAAAACAGGTCCTCCTGAAATTCCTATATGCTGCAAGTATACCATAGGTTTAGTAGGTTTTCATTTAGTTTATCACGGAGGTGGTCTGAAATCAATTGCAAAAATGCAGGATTCGCAAATACTTCCACAATATTTTATAAATGAAGTTTCTTATTTCAGTTGACAGACGGAAGGTGAGGGAATATAATGGCAATGCCTAGGAAAAACATAGGAATTAAAGATATTAGAG
>JAJPYH010000243.1 GCA_021205045.1 Lachnospiraceae bacterium
GCTGTTTCATAACCCCATCGGTGCCTTTCGCAGAAAGGCAGAATATAATGATGGCGAAAATTAAGATGACGACACCTTTGGTGGAGATGGACGGAGATGAGATGACCAGAATCCTCTGGCAGATGATCAAGGACGAGCTGATTCTTCCATACATTGATTTAAAGACAGAATATTATGATCTGGGTCTGGAGCACAGGAATGAGACCAATGATCAGGTGACAGTGGACAGTGCCAACGCCACGTTAAAGTACGGTGTGGCCGTCAAATGCGCCACCATCACGCCAAACGCGGCCAGAATGACGGAATACAACCTGAAGGAAATGTGGAAGAGCCCCAACGGCACCATCCGGGCTATCCTGGACGGCACGGTTTTCAGGGCGCCTATTCTGGTGAAGGGCATCGTTCCCTATGTGTCCAACTGGAAAAAGCCCATCACCATCGCCCGTCACGCCTACGGTGACGTTTATAAGAATACGGAAATCAAGGTTCCCGGCCCCGGAAAGGCGGAGCTGGTCTTTACCGGAGAGGATGGAACAGAGATTCGGGAGACCATTCACGAATTCAAAGGCGAGGGTATCCTGCAGGGCATCCATAACACAAAGGCTTCTATCACCAGCTTTGCGAAGGCCTGCTTCAGCTATGCCGTGGATACAAAGCAGGATCTGTGGTTCTCCACCAAGGACACCATTTCCAAAAAGTATGACCACACCTTCAAGGATATTTTCCAGGAGATTTATGATACTGAATATAAGGCGAAGTTCGAGGAGTTGGGCATTGAGTATTTTTACACCCTGATCGATGACGCGGTGGCCAGAGTGATCCGCTCCGAGGGCGGCTTCATCTGGGCCTGCAAAAATTATGACGGCGACGTCATGTCTGATATGGTGGCCACGGCCTACGGCGATCTGTCCATGATGAGCTCCGTGCTGGTGTCTCCCAGCGGCGTTTATGAGTATGAGGCGGCCCACGGCACAGTGCAGCGCCATTATTACAAGCATTTAAAGGGGGAGGAGACCTCCACCAACTCCATCGCTACGATTTATGCCTGGACCGGGGCGCTGTGCAAGCGCGGCGAGCTGGACGGCATTCCGGAGCTTGTGGAGTATGCGGATAAGATGGAGAAGGCCTGCGTCAAGACCATCGAGGACGGCAAGATGACCAGGAGCCTGTCGCTGATTTCCACCTGCGAGAATCCGGTGATTCTGAACAGTCTGGATTTCATTAAGGCGATCAGGGCCACATTTGAGGAGCTGTAATCAGCTTGCCACAGTAAAATCCGCAGGCTGACGGACAGCCGTTTTATGATGAAAGTAAAAGAGTACCTCCTATCACCGGTTCTTTCTGAACTTTGAGTATAATCAAAGTTCAGAAAGAACCCGATCACCAGAGGTACTTTTTTATTGTACAAATATTGCGGTTAAATTCCGGGTACAGATCACGCCTTTGAAATAATCGCCAGCCACTTTTTGATGACTTCCCCATTTGAATTGACACATTAGGGCAGTTACATTTCCGGAGGTGTTTGTCTGCTTTACAGGCTGCCGATAAACCGCAAAAACGCTTCTCGCCCTTCGGGAGTGCACTTGTACACGCCCGCGTCCTCCAGCACCTGTACGAAGACCTTGCCGATCTCCTCCTGCAAAATCCCGTCCAGATTGTCGGCGTTCACATCATCATATTTCGGAAGGAATTCCGCTACCCAGTCGGCATGCTTTGCCAGCGTCTCGTCCGCGGCGATGTCCTTTCCGGTGAGAATGGCATCCTTTAATAAATCCATCTCCTGATTCAGGCGGGCGGGCAGTACGGCCAGTCCCATGACTTCGATCAAGCCGATATTTTCCTTCTTGATGTGGTGCAGATTGGCGTGGGGGTGGTAGACGCCCAGGGGGTGCTCCTCTGTAGTGATGTTATTGCGCAGCACCAGATCCAGCTCGTAGGTGTCGTTTACCTTGCGGGCAATGGGGGTGATGGTGTTGTGGGGCTCCCCGTCGGTGAAGGCGTAAATAAAGGCGTCCTCATCGGTGTAGGATCTCCATACCTTCAGCACATGCTCTGCGGCGTCGATCAGCCTCTCAGAATCCTGATGGCGGATACGGATGACGGACAGAGGCCATTTCAAAATACCACTCTTCACATCCTCAAAACCGGGTAAAGTTACCGGAATCTCCACTGGCGCCTGGGCCATGGCGAAGGTATAGTGACCGCCCTGGAAATGATCGTGGCTTAAGATGGAGCCGCCCACGATGGGCAGATCCGCGTTGGAGCCCAGGGTATAGTGGGGGAACTGCTTCACAAAGTCGAAAAGCTTGACGAAAGCGGCCCGGTCGATCTTCATGGGCGTGTGCTCCCGGTTGAACACGATACAGTGCTCATTATAATAAACATAGGGGGAATACTGGAAACACCAGTCGCTGTTGTTGATGGTCAGCGGAATGATGCGGTGATTTTCTCTGGCCGGATGATCCACCCTGCCCGCATAGCCCTCATTTTCCACGCAAAGCTGACACTTGGGATAAGCGGTGTTTTTCGCAGTCTTGGCCGCGGCGATGGCAAGCGGATCCTTTTCCGGCTTGGAAAGATTGATGGTGATATCAATCTGCCCGTAGGGGCTGTCAACCTTCCATTTCCTGTCCTTTTTGACCCGATCCCGGCGGATATAATTGGTATCCTGACTGAACTGATAAAACCAGTCCGTGGCGGCTTCAGGGGAGATCGCGTATTTTTCAAAGAAAACCTTCTGTACCTGGGCAGGCCGGGGCAGCAGACAGTTCATCAGCTTCGTGTCAAACAAATCCTTATAAGTGATACTGTCCGGAATCAGACCGCGGGAAACAGCCTCCTGCAGCAAACCCTCAAGAATTTCCTCCAGTCCCATTTCCGGAACCGTCTCCGGCTCCTCATAACTATCCTCATGCATCACATCCAACAACAGATTAATCGTGTAGATTCTCTCACAGGAAGGCGTGAGCCCTTTTTGAATCCCATAATCGGCAAGTGCCGCAATATAAGCAGAAAGCATAATAATACTCCTTTTGATTCAATGAATGTATTCCACTGGTAATAATATGATTAAAGCGACAAAAGGGTATGATACCATGGATTGCTTCGCAAAAAACGCTCCCGCAATCCATGATGCCATTCGGAATCCGCACAATTTGGCCTGAAAAGCGGCCAAATTTGCTCCTTCCTCATGTCGTTGCGGTTCCCAAGGTCATAAATGCGAATGCTCGCATTCGCATTTATGACCTTTTGTCCCTGGTATCATAATATAAAATGATACCAGGTCTCCGAATGGAACGGTACCCCCGCCCTCAATATGGGCTTTTTAAATTCCGGGTTGTCAATATTCACCGCATTGACATAAAACTGACTCTCAAAGCAGATGGCATTCCTCATCGCCCCATTCCAGGCACCCTCCGCATCCGGCGAGGTATAAATCTGGAATCCCGGCAGATCGGTATGTACCTCCAGCGCAATGCCGGACTGATCCCCGATGCAGCGGATGCGGGGATTTTCCAGGCAGTGATGAGGCCCCTCACAAAGGTTGTCATCCAGGGTATTTCCCACGGGACGGGCAGTGGTGTAGTCAAATTTGGTTCCGGCCACGGGCAGAATCCGCCCGGTGGGAACGCAGTCCACCGCCTCAGTGTAACGGGTGGAATCCACCCACAGGCTGTGCTGCCAGATGGTGCCCTGTCCGTTTAAATTGAAATATGCATGATTGGTCATATTAAACAGTGTATCAGCATCGCTGACCGCGTCATAGCTGATTTTGACCATGTTGTCATCGGTCAGGCAATAGGAGACCGTCAGCTTCAGATTGCCCGGATAGCCCTGGTCCATGTGAGGACTGAACAGAGAAAAGTGAACCGCGTTGTTCTCCTCGTCAGTCTGCGCCTGATACATGCGCTTGTCGTAATAGTCCGGTCCGCTGTGCAGGTTGATGTCCTGTCCATTGCCGTAGTTGGTAGCGGGAAGGGAATAGGTCTGCCCGTTTAAGGTAAAGGAAGGGCCGGTTCCGGCGATGCGGTTGGCCACACGGCCGATGGGGCAGCCCCGGTGACCTCTGCCGGTCTCGTAGCCCGCGGCACTGTCAAAATGCTGCATCATGTCCATTGGATCGTCGGCGCCTGGAACAATGACATTGACCCAGGTGGCGCCATAGTCGGTGAACTGAGCCCGGCAGCCGTTTTCGTTGGTGATGGTGTAAAGCTTTGTGGCCTCCCCTTTGGAGGTAAGGCCATAACCTGTGACTGAAATACTCATAATTTTACTCCTGCTTTTTTATATATGATGATGTCCGTTCCGGCGGACTGGTTCATTTATCATGGAAGTGATGCGGTGAGACATGTGGGAGTAAGTCAGAAATTTATGGAGTGAGACTCACCGCATGATTGTGAATCAGATTTTTCAGGGGAATGTCCTGTTTTAAATGGCGTGAGCTCCCTGGCCGATGTCCACCACATAGAAATCTGCTTTCAGACCGGTACGCTTTGTGTAGGCCGCGCCCACCTGTGCGATAAAGGTATCGATGGCGGCCTCCTTTACCAGGCTGACCGTGCAGCCCCCAAAGCCCCCGCCGGTGATGCGGCTCCCAAGGCAGCCCTCAATTTTCCAGGCTTCCTCGGCCAGCACGTCCATCTCCTTGCAGGAAACCTCAAAATCATCCCGCAAAGAAACATGGGAGGCGTTCATCAGCCTGCCAAAAAGCTCGATATCCCCGGCTTTCAGCGCTTCCACAGCGTCGATGGTGCGGCGGTTTTCATAAACCGCGTGCTTTGCCCTCTTTCTGACCACCGGATCGGAGATGGATGGCGCCAGAAAATCAAACATTTCCACGGTCAGGGCACCCAGAGACGGGATATTGACCACCTCCTGGAGCTCTTTTAAGGCCTGCTCGCACTGGCCGCGGCGGGTATTGTACTCGCTGGTCACCAGACTGTGCTTGACGTTGCTGTTGGTCACCACCACACGGATGCCGTCCAGCTTCATGGGGGCGTATTCATACTGCAGGGTGTTGGTGTCCAGGAAGATGGCGCAGTCCTTCTGCCCCATGGCGGAGGCAAACTGATCCATGATGCCGCAGTTCATGCCGTTGAAATTATTTTCAGAAAACTGACCGATCAGTGCCAGCTCTTCCATGGAAATGCCCAGGCCAAAGGAATCGCTGAGCATGAGGCCGGTCAGCACCTCCAAAGAGGCGGAGGAGGACAGGCCGCTGCCCGCGGGAATATTACCGTAGACCAGGATGTCTGCGCCCTTTGGAATGGGATGCCCCTTCTGTTCAAAAGCCCAGACCACGCCCTTGGGATAATTGGCCCAGCCGGTGTCCTTGCCGGGAGCCAGAGTGTGAATCGAGGAAGTGACTACACCGCCGTTTGGAAAATTGACGGAAAAGAAGCGCAGCACATCATCCTCTCTGACCCGGATGGCACCGTAGGTGCCGATGGTCAGGGCGCAGGGAAATACATGCCCGCCGTTGTAGTCGGTGTGCTCGCCGATCAGGTTAACCCGGCCCGGGGCAAAATAGGTGCCGATTTCGCCGCTCTCGCCGTAGGTCTTTACAAACAGATCTTTCAGCTCTTTGCTTGTCATGAAGATACCTCCGTGAAAGAAAATATGTTTTCAGCTTTTGGCCGGTACAGTGCTTTATGAAGGATATTGATAATTATCCGATCATAAGGAAAATGATGTACCGGGCTGAGCTGATTTTAATCAAAGACAGTATAGCAGAATTTGATTTTAAGGTAAAGGAATATATTGGCAAGTTTGCCGGATTTGCGGGCTGAGATTTTCTTTGTTTTATCAGGTGCAACCAAAAGTTGCTGGCGCAGGGGCGGGTTTTTCGGTACAATAACGGGGAAGATAAGGCGGCTGGTGAAAATCAGGCGTGATACGATACGAGAGGGAAAAATGACTATGAAATTCGGTGAAAATATCAGAAAAGAGCGGGAGCAAAAACAGATATCCCAGGAGCAGCTGGCGGAGCTTGTGGGGGTTTCCAGGCAGAGCGTTTCCAAGTGGGAGAGGGAGGAAAGCTTTCCCAGCATGGAGCGGCTGCTGAAGCTGTGCCAGATTTTTGGCTGCGACCTGGCGGATCTGCTGACGGATGGCGACCGAGAGGCGGAGGATGAATCTGACAGTCTTGCCTGTGATGAGATCGATGACAATAGAGAGGAGACAGGGGGCGATTTATCAGGCAGAAATTGTCACGAAGAAAGAAACTGTATTACAGGAGATTGCTCCAGTGACAGGGGGGATGCTGTGGATGCGGAGAGAGATGATACAGAAAGCTATTCTACGGAAAGAAATATCTCTGCGGAAAGCTATCCTGCCGCAGATGGAAATTACAATGAAGGAAAAAATGGCACTGCCGGAGATACTGTTGAGGCCGGACATGATGAGGCGAGCATTGTAGATGGCAGGAGTCTGACTATTGAGGATTCTGAAATAAAACATCGGTTCCTGCATTCCGTGAAATTTTGGGCAGCCTGCGCGGCCGTTCTATTGCTGTGCGGTATTGTGCTGGTTGCCTTTATTGGACGTAAGCCTCTTTTTGGCAGTGACAGTCAGACCGCAGACGGCGGCACAGTTTCTGCAAATGAGGAGTTATCTTCCCTGTATTTTTATAAATGCAACTCTACAGCGGAAATCATCGACGTCGACAGCGCCCATTCTTATTATGAGGAAGTGATAAATCGCCTGTACGCCGGACGAAAGGATTGTGTCTGCAATGCCATTATGTATCTGGCGGAGGATGAGGAGCAGGAATTTCTTGATACATCCGGACTTTCCTTTGCTCTTTATACGGAAACGCACTCCCACGGCAATGGCTTTCTGGTAACCCTTTCGGTTGTGACTGTTTATGACGGCGAGACGGAAAAGCCGGGGCTTGTGTGGGCAGATACCGCGCCCCAGGCACTGACAGAGTATGACCTTGTGACGAATGTCATGACGGGAGAGGAAACCGTGACAGGCAATACTCTTGTGTATATATACGGCTATCAGGTTCGGATTCCCTTAAATGCGATGGAGCCTGAATTTGCGGAGCAGTATGGTTATGAGCAGTCAGAACAGGATAAGACCTATGATAAGACGGAGCGGATTCTTCTGGTCAGGGAGTCTGTGTTTGAATGAAAATGAATCAAAAAGCTGTCTTGCCAATGGAGATACTTTGTAGTAAGCTGTAAAAGCGTGGTTTCTTTTTCCTGAATACATTAAGGATAAGAGAGCGGGCATATACAGCTTTTATTTTGCAATGATTTATAGTGAACGACAAAAATAACCTGTTGTTCACTATAAAGAGTATGCACACGATCGTGTAAGGAATGAGGCTGCTGATGCAGCCCACGATCGGCGCGATAATAAACCTAAGGAGGAGACAATATTATGAACATCGTATGCCTGGACATGGAGGGAGTGCTGGTGCCGGAGATCTGGATCGCTTTTGCCAATGCCACCGGGATTCCGGAGCTGAAAAAGACCACCCGGGACGAGCCGGATTACAATAAACTGATGAAATTCAGACTGAATATCTTAAAGGAGCACGGCCTGGGGTTAAAGGAGGTGCAGGACGTGATCGCCACTATTGACCCGCTGCCGGGGGCAAAGGGATTCCTGGACGAGCTCAGGAGTCTGACCCAGGTGGTGATTTTGAGCGACACCTTTGAGCAGTTTGCTGCGCCGCTGATGAAAAAGCTGGCCTATCCCACCCTGTTCTGCAATACCCTGGAGGTAGCGGAGAACGGCGAGATCACGGACTTTCATATGCGGGTGGAAAAGTCCAAGCTGACCACCGTGAAGGCACTGCAGTCCATCGGCTTTGAGACCATTGCCAGCGGAGACAGCTACAATGATCTGGATATGATTTATGCCAGCAAGGCGGGTTTCTTATTTAAGAGCACGGAGAAGATCAAGGCGGACAATCCCGGACTTCAGGCCTTTGAGGAGTTCGATGAGCTGTTAGCCGCGATTAAGGCAGAGCTGGTAAAATAAAAGAGAAATCGGGGTATACTGAAATCAGGATTGAAATGAAATTCTGAAAGAAGGTATCCTTTTGAGGCTCATCAGTAAAGACAGAGAATTTTATAAAGCTGTGATACGGCTGGCCCTCCCCATTGGCTTGCAGTCGCTGATTACTTTAAGCGTTAATCTGGCGGACACTGTCATGGTGGGGCAGTTGGGAGAGGTTTCCCTGTCGGCGGTTTCCCTGGCTAACCAGTTCATCAGCACTTATCAGGCCTCCTGCCTGGGCATCGGCATGGGCGCCAGTGTGCTCATTTCCCGTTTTTACGGCGGAAAGGACAGGGAGGCGGTGAAGAGGACGGTGACCGTCATGCTGCGTTTTACCGTTTTCTTTGGGCTGATCTTTACCCTGGCGGCAGCAGCCTGGCCCGGCTTTCTCATGGGGATTTACACGGGGGAGGAGGAGATTGTCCGTCAGGGCGTCTCCTATCTCAGATTGTCCGCTTTTTCTTATGTGATTCACGGACTGACACTGACAGCCACCCTGGTTTTGCGCAGCGTGGGAAAGTCCGGAATCCCCATGATCTCTTCCGCAATTGCTTTTCTGATTAATCTGGGCGGAAATTATGTTTTTATCTTTGGAAAATTTGGTCTGTTGTCTCTGGGCGTTTGGGGCGCGGCTCTGTCCACGCTGCTTGCCAGGGTGTTTGAATTTATTTTTGTGGCAGGCTATCTTTTCTTTTTTGACAGGACGGTTGGGTACCGCGTCCGGGATATTTTCGGGAAATGTTCATCTGTGGCAGGAGAGTATTTTCGTATTGGTCTGCCTGTTTTTGCAAGCGAAGGTCTGCTTGCTCTGGGCAATAATGTGCTTGCCATGGTCATGGGACGCATGGGCTCTTCCTTTGTGTCGGCAAACGCCATCACCACTGTGACACAGCAGCTTTCCACGGTACTGCTTCAGGGGCTTTCCCAGTCCGGCTGCATTCTGGTGGGACAGACCCTGGGGAGAGAAAAGAGGGGGAAGCTTCGGAAGGTTTCCGGAGTGAAATCGGAGCATGGTATTAAAAATGAAGAACGAGGCCAGGCGGCCGAGCAGGCCTGGGCCATGCTGGGGCTGGGCATTCTCATCGGTGTTGTGGGCGGCACTCTGATTTTATGTTCCTCAGATTTTGTCATATCGGTTTATCGGGTGACGGAAGAGACCGCCGCTGTAGCCAGACAGATGATGCGGGTTATGGCACTGATCGTGATTTTCCAGAGTGTGGACAGCGTGCTGACAAAAGGGGTGCTGCGGGGAGGCGGGGATACAAGATTTCTGCTTCTGGCGGACGTGCTCTTTTTGTGGATAGCCAGTGTGCCGCTGGGGTTTCTGGCGGGACTGGTGTGGGGACTTCCGGCCTTCTGGACTTATTTTTTACTGAAAATAGACCGGATCATCTGCTGTGTATGGTGTCTTTGGAGATTGAGGAGCGAGAAATGGATCAGGGAGATCGACGCAGAGAAGAAAAGGTAAGGAGCAGGTTTTCTTACGGAAAAAGAGTTTAAGAGCATGGCAACTGCAAATGAAGGGCAGGCAGAGGAAAGAACAATGATTCAGGATATCACACCGCATAAATTTCATAATGAATTTCACTTAAAAAAGCCTGGGACGAAGGACATTCTGCTGGTATTCAATGACAAAAAGGAAGTGCTGGTACGAGAATCCGATGAGGAGAATATCGATTTTCCGAAGTGTGGGGAAGCGATGAACCTTACGCTGCAGACTTCTTTTAGTCCGCAGCGCATGGAATGTGTCGATTCCTCCGGTGGAACGCAGGAGTCGCAGACAGAGCCCCCTTTTATTTCACAGCGCATGGAGTATGTCGATTCCTCCAGCGAAATACAGGAGCAGCAGATGAGAGTCTCTTTTAGCATGCGGTGTATGGAATACGCCTTTTCTCTGGATGACATTGATTATTATCTGCTCCTTGATTTCTCAGGCTCCGTTACACTTCCTGGCTGCGAGTACCTGTCCCTGGCGCAGGTCCGGGCGGGCACCCGGGACTCCAACAGACCTGCCAGTCTTCTCATCATGACAGGCTGGCATCTGTATGTCTGGTACCGTTCTAACCAGTTCTGCGGCCGCTGCGGTCAGAGAACCGTTCGGGATACCAGGGAGAGAATGCTTCGCTGCCCGCACTGCGGCAACATGATTTATCCCCGCATCAATCCGGCGGTGATCGTGGCGGTGACCGACGGCGACCGGATTCTGCTGTCCCGGTACGCGGGCAGGCTACATACCGGTTACGCTCTGATTGCGTGCTTTGTGGAGATCGGCGAGACCCTGGAGGAGACAGTGGCCAGGGA
>JAJPYH010000267.1:0-9729 GCA_021205045.1 Lachnospiraceae bacterium
GCTGGCATAAAATCAAATGAAGGTATAGCCAGTTAATTATTATTCGATGTACTACATATGAGACAACTGGATATTTTAAGCTGGATGCTGAATTTAAGTTTTCTTTGCTGGTGGTCGATGAGGCGCACTACATTAAAAATCCGGAAGCCAGGAGGACGGTTAACGTTAAGGCAATCGGAAATCATGCGGACAGAATGCTTTTTATGACCGGCACAGCGCTAGAAAATAAAGTGGATGAGATGATTGCACTTATTCAGATTTTGCAGCCACGTATAGCTTCTCAGATAAAGAGTATGGCATATCTGTCGGCGGCTCCGCGCTTCAGAGAAATGATTGCGCCTGTTTATTATCGAAGGAAACGTGAAGATGTTTTGACAGAGTTGCCGGATTTAATTGAAAGCAGAGAATGGTGTACTCTTTACGGGGAAGAAGAGAGTGCCTATGAGCAGGCTGTACTTGCCAAACATTATGCCGACGCACGGCGTGTCTCCTGGAATATTGATGATTTAAGCGGATCCTGCAAGGCTAAGAGAATGCTTGAGATTATTGAAGAAGTTGAAAATGACGGAAGAAAGGTAATTGTGTTTTCGTTTTTCTTGGATACGATCAGAAAGGTTTGCTCGTTGCTTGGAGATAAATGTCTGAATCCGATCAATGGTTCCGTATCACCTAATCGTAGACAGGAAATTATTGATGAATTCGATGCAGCTCCGGCGGGGACAGTATTTGAAGCTCAGATTCAATCAGGAGGCACGGGGCTGAACATACAATCGGCAAGCGTGGTGATTTTATGTGAACCCCAGCTTAAACCTTCGATTGAGAACCAGGCGATTTCAAGGGCATATCGTATGGGTCAGACGAGAAATGTGTTGGTTTATCGTCTGTTATGTGAGAACAGCATTGATGAAAAAATCACTGACATGTTGGAAGATAAACAAAGGCTTTTCGATGCTTTTGCAGACAAGTCGGTTGCGGCAGAAGAAAGCGTTGAACTTGATGAGAAGAGCCTGGGAAATATCATAAAAGAAGAAATTGACCGGATAAATGCGAAGAATGGTAAGCAGGAAAAATCAAGTGACGAATGATTATAAACAGGGAATGCCTATTGTTGCTACGATGGGATAGTATATGTATATGCTGTGAGCGATTTAGATCGAACGTAAAAAGAGAGGGCGGAAAATGAAGATAAAGCTGGAAAAATCAAAAACCAGTATCGTAATATCGAACGGCTATAAATAAGATAGATAAAGATGCGAAAAACATTACCATATATGCAAAAGCAACTGCTTCTTCTCAAAATATGATTGCACTTTTTGACGCCAACAAACACATTTTGGTCTTTGACCTTATTTTTTGCTGCTCTGCTTATGATCTCTTTGACGGGATTACCTTTACTCGCCCGACATCAAAGGAGAAGAATTTAATAGCGGAAAAACGTAAAAAGGCGACAGAGTTGCTTGCACAATATAATGCAGCGCTAGATGAGCAGTATAAGTATGAAGAAGCAACCTTTTTACTAAAGTCATATCAGACATGGTATGAAATGCAGACAGGAAGGAATATTTCGGGTCAGGAACAGCCATTTTCGTGGCTGCATGATGTTCCGGAAATGGGAAAGAACCGTGCTCCGGGGCGCACATGTAGTCTGCACTTGCAAGTGGAACCCATAGCTCAATGGAGCAGCCGTTTAATAACAGTAAAGGATGTGGCGGCATCATGCGGGTGGCTCCTGTTGGGTTGTATATGAATCGGTGCATGGAAAATATGACAGATCAAATGAAAGACCTGGATTTGATTGCAGCGGAAACTGCAGCAATTACCCATGGACATCCACTCGGATATATGCCGACGGCAGCCCTTGCACATATCATCAACCGAATTGTATATTGGAATATGTCAGTTGAAGAGGCTGTGCGGGATGTAATTTCAGCCATGAGAGAAGTATTCAAAAATCAGGCATATCTGGAAGAAATGGTGGCTCTGATGGAAAAAGCAATTCGGTTGGCGAATAATGACGTGTCTGATACAGAAAATGTCCGGGAATTGGGAGAAGGCTGGGAAGCGGAAGAAACACTGTCAATTTCCATATATTGTTCCGTGAGGTATGCTGATAATTTCTCAAAATCGATTATAACGGCTGTTAATCATGACGGTGACAGTGACTCTACCGGGGCTGTCACGGGGAATATTGTCGGCGCAGCTGTTGGTTATGAGAACATTCCTGACGAATGGAAAGAGTACTTGGAGTGCCTCGAAGTAATCCTGGAAGTGGCGGGCGATCTGTGCCATGATTGTCAGATGGAGGAATATAGATCATATAGGGATCCGGAATGGGAAGCAAAATATATTTATATGAAAGTATATCAGCCGGAGATTTTGTAATGAAAGTGTCCTGGATAGATAGCGCGAGATGTGGACAGTTACTGGGTCGAGGAGATATTTACAATGAATTGAGAGTATAGGAGGGCGGTGTATGCAGGAATCTCGGTCTATAGATGAGAAGCTTTTGAGAAGCAATCAGGAAAATGAGAAGCTTTATGAGCCGCAACCACAAAAATGATTCGTTTTTAAAAACGCAAAATGAAAAAATGGAAACAAGAAGAAGGCAAAGCTCATAGAAGCAGCGAAGATGATAGAACAATCGCTTTGTGATCAGGTGAAAGGAGCTCCTTGTATGTGTAGTAGATATTATATAGACAATAACATTCCTGACGAAATTTCCGCTTTATTTGCCGGACGAAAAAATCCTGGCCTAACCTGGACCGCCAGGGACATCCATCCGGACGAGAAAGCTCCGATTATTGTGCGGGGAAAGACCGGGCTTTCCCTTTATGAAATGCGATGGGGTTTCCCGCAGTACAGTGGGAAAGGCTTATTTATCAATGCGCGGGCTGAAACGGCCCTTCAGAAGAAAACCTTCAGTGAAAGTGTCCTTTATCGGCGCTGCGTGATACCGGCGCGGCATTTCTACGAGTTACCTAAGTATCCAGCAGAATCCGCCGGTGGCAGATTCTGTCGGAGGGATGCCTCAAAAAATAAAGTTACATTTCTCAAGGAGAACAGTTCGGTTTTGTATTTGGCCGGATTTTATAATCTGATACAGGATGAGCTCCGGTTTGTGGTATTGACTACACAGGCAAATCCGTCGGTATCGCCGGTACATGATCGAATGCCATTGATTTTGGAAGCTGATGAAGTGGAGAGCTGGATTTGCGACGGCAGCCGGACACAGGCATTTTTGCAGAAAGTTCCTTTGGATCTGCAGAAAACACAGGAATATGAACAGCAGAGCCTGTTCGGAATGCTGTCGTGAATTCGTAATAAAAAATCAAAATATAAACAGGAGGTGCAGTTATGCAGGAAGTATTGGATTTTTTGAAAAGTTGTGGCACATATTATCTGGCTACAGTGGAAGGTGATCAGCCGCGGGTGCGTCCATTTGGGACAATCCATCAGTTTGAGGGAAAGCTGTATATCCAGACGGGCAAAGTAAAGGATGTTTCAAAACAGATGCATCAGAATCCGAAGATTGAAATCTGTGCGTTTGGAAAGGGCAAATGGATTCGAGTAGCTGCAACAGCGGTGGAGGATGACCGGAGCTGTGCGCGGCAGATTATGCTGGATGCGTATCCTTCTTTGCAGAAATCGTACCAGGCGGACGATGGGAATACGGAAGTGTTTTATCTGAAGGATGCGACTGCAACAATCTCTTCCTTTACGGATGAACCCAAAGTAATTCGTTTTTAATGCAGTCCTGATACAGAATCCATGCAAAAGTTTGTGGACACTCTGATGTGGAAACCGCAGAGTTTGGCAGTCTCCATGATACGGGGATACAGATTGCGGAACGTTACAGGGCGGACGGCATGGAAGTCAGGTTAAACGAGACAGCGCATACCATGCATGGATATGATATCGCAGAGAATTCGCTATACGTAAAGGAAAAGGTTGGGAAAAGGGTGTCTTTCCTGACAACAATATTTGAAAGCAAATGACAGGGCCTATGTGAAGGAAAAGGGGGTGGACACGATCCGCTCCCACGCGCAGGATTTTGTGAGCAAGTGCCTTGCCCCGGCTGAGCCCGCAAATGACGGGAAGCAGACCCCAGTGAAGAGCCATCCGTTGTTCATCGCCCAGTACGCGATGGCTGCTTGCTGCAGAGGTTTCCTGGAGAAATGGCACAGAATTCCAAAGGGAAGCGAGCTGACGGCGAAGCAGCAGGAGATTTTGCACCAGAATAGTATCGCATGTCAAATTATGGAGCGAATAGAGAAAGCAAGTCGTGACAGTGTTTATATTGCCGCAGACTTTACGGATTTAGGTGAGTATAACGCTGTCCGCCAGGCACTGCTTCGTCTGGAGAAGGCTGGAATAATTCAAAAAATTATGCGTGGTGTTTATTACTATCCTCGGTACAGCGAATTGATTCAGGAATACGAGGCACCGTCCCCCAGTAAAGTTGCAGAAGCGATTGCAAGGAAATTTAACTGGACGATAGCCCCTTGTGGAGACACGGCCTTGAATATTCTGGGATTATCAACGCAGGTACCGGCAAAATGGAGCTATATCAGCGATGGCCCTTATCATCAGTTCCGGATAAGGAATTTGTCGATAGAGTTTAAACATCGAAATAATCGGGAAATATCCGGGATGTCTCCATCGACGGCAACGATTATCCAGGCTCTGAAAGCTATTGGTAAAGAAAACATAGAAGAGACGCAGCTTAGTGTTATCAGGCGGTATCTCGGTGATGATGAGAGACACACTGTTTTATCTGAGACACAGCATTCATCTGCGTGGATTCGTGAGACAGTTAAGCGCATTTGCTCAGAAGAAGAGGAAAAAGACAATGTATGACTTAATCAGGCAACCAGCGGAGCAGCTTCAGATTGTGTTCAGAAACCGATTGCTTCCTATGCAGCGGAATGCTATCCAAAGGTATTTTTTCAGCCTGGCACAATGGTATTGACTGCGGTTGCAGAACGGACATTCTGGGAAAAGGCCACAATTCTGCACCATGAAGCAAATAGGGAATCTGATAAAACCCGAGTTTGATTGAAAGAGGAGTCGAATACGCCTCCTCTTCCTTGTAGATACGCGATTTTCCCTGTATTTACTGCATTTGAAATTTTTGAGGTTATGTACCTACTGTTATTGCGAGGAGAAAGACTGGTCTTTCTCTTCATGAAATGCATCAAGAAGTCTGAAAGGAGCAGCCGATGGACAGAGTAGTATGTGTGTTACTGGGATATCTGTTCGGGAATTTCCTGACAGCGGAAGTGGTCTCCCGGTATATATCCCGCGAAAGCGCATTTGACAGAGGAACTGGGAACCCGGGAATGGCTAATATGGTCAGTGAATATGGAGTAAAAACAGGCGCGCTGGTACTGGCCGGTGATTTGCTTAAGACCTTTATTCCCTGTTTGCTTTGCAGGTTAGTTTTATTTCCTGAGATGGGCGCGGCAGCAGCGGCCTATGCGGGGCTGGGCGTGATTCTGGGGCATAACTTTCCATTATGGCATCGATTTCAGGGTGGAAAAGGTGTGACCTGTACCTGTGCGGCGATCGTCAGTATCTCTTTCGGGTATGGTCTGCTGGCGTGTATTGTGGGACTGATCGGTGTTCTGGTCAGTCATTATCTTCCGGTTGGAGCGGTTCTGATACCGTTGGCCTTTCTCTTTCCGGCCTTTCGTTTTTACGGAAATGAAGTTGGAGTGATTACACTGGTGATGGCGCTGCTGATGCTGCAGCGCCATTTCCGGGGTCTCAGAAATATCCGGACCGGAGAGGAGCCAAGAAAGGATTTGCTGAAAAAGCTCCGGAGCAATAGAAAATAGAACAAAACAGATATACAAATCCTGATGCAAACTTATAACAGTTGGAAAATTTCTCTTTTCTTTATCGAAAGTAATTGAGATAAATCATCGCCGCGCCCAGAACCGTCAGGATAACTCCTGTGACCCGCCCCACGACCCTGTTATTCACACGATTGGCAAACTGGGCGGAAATCAGGGAGGCAGCGGTGGCGGTGATGATGCAGACAATCAGCACATTCCATCGCTCCTGCACAATGGCCGGGTGAATCAGGGAATGACTGATGAAGCCGATCAGGGCGGTGAAGGTCATGATAAAGGTGCTGGTGCCCACGGCTGTCTTTAAGTCATATCCGAGAAAAGCGGTGAAAACCACGAGCATCATCATTCCGCCGCCGGTTCCCACAAAGCCGGTGCCGAAGCCGATGGTCAGGCCGAAGAAGACGGAAATAATAATTTCCTTCAGACCCAGTCGTACATTGGATTTGTCAGCTCCTGCTTTGGAAGTGTCCGGCTTGATCAGAAAACGAATGCCGATGCAGAAGGTCAGAAAGAGGGTAAATCCCCCCAGCACCACATTGCCCACCAGATAGGCGGCGTAGCTTCCCACTGTGCTGAGAGTGACGATGCAGGCCATCATAACCCAGCCATGCTTTAAATCAATTCTTTTATTCTTCGCGTAGACGGTGGAAGTCACCGCTGAACCGAGAATGTCCGAGGCTAACGCGATGGCGGTAGCCTGATATGCTCCATATTCCCCGCTAAAGGAGGGGCAGAGCACGATCAGAATTGGCACCATTACGGTTGCCGCGGAAAGACCTGCCAGCCCTGTGCCCACACCGGTGCCCAGGGCGGCTACAACGTACCAGAAATATTCCATGAAAATCACATTCTTTCAGATATCTTCAATAAAGGGAACCTCCTCATCTTCATTAAATGTTTCTTCTCCCAATTCATTGATGAGGGTATTTCCGGCTTTCCCATACTGGTAAAGCTGATCCAGAAACTCAATGGCGGCGCGGATTTTTGTTCGCAACAGATATCCGCCGGACTGAGTGGACTGTGCCAGAGTTTCCGCAGACAGAGTGGGAGTCCAGCCGTAGGCCAGGCCGTGGAAATCCTGAATTTTTAACAGGACTTCGTTGATTTCGCTTCTGGTCAGGGGCAGAAGCTGCTCCGCGTCATTTAAGAGATTTAAAACAGTGCGCATGGGCTCTTGCCGCTCCGGGAAGGTGGTTTCCAGATTTTCATATTCATGCTTTCCTTCGATGACGTCCTCATTGTAGGAAGCACTCAGAGCAAAAAGAGTGAATGTGGATTCCGGGCATAGCTCAGGGAGCAGGAAATTGGCCATGTTTCTGTAAGCATTCAGCCGGGCTTTTTTGCCGAGGCGACCCATCAGCTCCGTCTCATCCACCAGAATTACCCAGCCCTGATAGCCCATCTGCACAAACAGATGACTCATAAATTTAAAGTAGTCCGAACAGTGCTTTGTCTTGGTAAAATTCACGTTGTATTTTACCGGCTGATTGAAAATCCGCCGGTAAATCTTTTTGAGCGGCACATTGGAGATGAAGTCCCCTTCCATGTCTGCCTGAAGAATAAATTTCTCGTCCGCGTCCTCTGTGTTCAGATAAGAGCGCAGAAGATAATAAAGCTTGTCTGTTTCCAGATGCTTTGCCGCGTAGAGAAGCATTTCATTGGCCACAGGGCTGCCGGAGGAGATATTCTCCACCTCATGCATAAATCCAGGCTGCTGGCACCGGGGCAGGTAGGTATTCTGAATCACCTTCTGATAGAACAGATAGAGCTTGTCCATGGGAGTTTCCTTGCTGAGAGAAACATAGGAGACCACCATATTGTTGGAGCTTGCCATATTAAAAATGGTATTCAGAAGATGCGTCTTGCCCTCGCCGTATTTGCCGCTGATGATCTTGCCGCCGGATTTCTGATGCTCGCATACCTGATCCAGCTGCTCGGAAAGCTCTCTCATGATTTTGGGGCGGGCTTCTGAGAAGCAGGCGCCCACAGCCCGGGAGGGAACACCGGAGCGCAGAGCTTCGATCATATGCCGGGCTTCAAAATCGTAAGTTTGGCTGCTGTTTGTATCACCCATGATTCTCTCCCTCCATTGCGTTTAAGATAAGCTGTGCCATGCCGATATTGCCGGTACGGGCCTGGATGGCCAGCGCCTTTGCGTCCTCCTCATTCAAAGGCGCAGCGGCCTGATTTTGTCTGTGATCTGCCAGGCTTTGGGAGATAGCAACAATGGTCTCAGGCGTATATTCCTGGGAGGCAAGGCGGTCCAGATCTACCATGTCGGAGAAACGGTTGAACCGTTCTCCCACAATCTCATTCTGAATTCTCATCCACAGAGCCTGATAAGATTTTAGCCCGGCGTTTTCGTTGTCGATCAGCTCCCGATTGAAGGCGTAGACAAAGAAAAGATGATGCATACTGTCAATATCATCAATGAGCTGGCGGATGCTTTCGTAGGTGTCGTCCCGTTTCATCTTTGTGTAATGCACGGTTTCCAGGCTGGTGCGGCTGATGAGAATTTCCATGTCGTCAATGGCTGCGAACAGGCCGGAATAGCCGCCCATGTGAATGACCTCCGCCAGGGAGCGAAGCATATTGCGGGCATTGTATCTGGTGATTTTGGCGGGATAAAAACCCAGGGCGCGAAGCTGGGAGAGCTTCACATTCCGGTCGCCATGGAGCCAAAGAAGGAGAAGCTCCTTATTTTGCTCCTCCAGGGTGGGATATCCCAGAATGCTGCCGGTGAGCAGACTGCAGGCCAGGGCAAAATTATTGCCTAAAAGCGGATCGCCCAGAAAAAGGCTGCGAAGCTGAGAGCGGATCTCTCTGCGGGTCACAGGATCGGCAGAACCGTTTTTGGAAAGATAATCGATGAATTTCATGTTTGCCGGAATTTCATCGGGGTCGTAGCCCATTTCCCGGATCACGCACAGGCTGGCTGCCTGCAGACAGTCCATGATATCGCACTGCTTCAGGATTTCCACATAAATTTCCCTGAAATCATGCATCCAGATGTCTTTGGCGGAGAAGTGAACGGTTTTATAATGTTCTTCGTTCGCCAGACTGGTCATCAGGCGAAGGAAGTGGGTTTTTCCGCTGCCGGTACGGCCGGTGACAAATTTGATTTTACTGCCGCCGTCGCGGATGTACTCCTGCAGATATTTTTCCCGCCAGAAGTCGGACAGGAAATCGATTCCACAGGAGGAAAGAGTGGGGGTTTTATCAAACTCAGGCATAGGTCACCTCGTTTCTATGGTGACGTCTCAGAAAAAGCAAATCGTTGCAAGGAGCTGTTCGTTTCCGTTGGCGTCGAGAATGCGGATGGCTTTCTGACTGTTGCGGGCAGGGCCAAAGGCAAAGACACGTCCGTTTTTGGTGGTGGTCATGCCGTTCATAAATTCTGCGTAGAGTCGGGCAATATCATAAGAGAAGCTCTGCAGATCGTAATCCTTACGGAAACGGCTCATAGGGGTCAGGAATTTGTAAAGATTTGTCAGGTACATATTGTATCCGGCCTTGTGGTTATTTTTGGCATTGGCAAGATCATAGGCGTTTGCCAGTTCCTCAGCGAAGGCTTCGGCGTTGAAGCGTACCTTTTTCAGCTTTTCCTGATTGGCCTTTACTGTGTTTACAAAGCTTGAGGGGCGCATACACTGGATCCGCTTTTTGTCCAGGTATACGTCCTGATTTTCCACATCCAGACGAACACGGTAAGGAAACATTTCATAAATGGGAAATTCGCCCTGAATATCCAGTTCGTTTTCCTTACAGATGTCCAGCATCTGGGAGGCAAAATCACCGCTTTCAAAGTAAGCCTTTGCATCGAAATTGTTGACAGAATTGCTCAGATTTTCAATGGCGGCGGACAGGGTAGCGG
>JAJPYH010000267.1:9739-10288 GCA_021205045.1 Lachnospiraceae bacterium
ATTATGCCCGTCGAACATGTAACGTACGGGGGAACGCCTGCTTTTTTTGATGAAAATAGGATTCCGGAAGTTAGACATTCACTTTTCTGGATGGCTCTTCCTGAAATTCCGGAATGTCCACATACCAGGTATCTACCATAATTAATAGCCTCCTGTGGTGTTCACAGACGGGTCTGATGATATCTTCCAGGCCGTCTGTGTACAGTAATTTTGTGATGCAAAAATTGAGCCTGTCCAAAGGGACAGGCTCAAAAGACAGTTTAACTAAGCTCTTTCAACAGAACCGTTTCTCAAGCATCTAGTGCAAACATGCAATTTCCTGGGAGTGCCGTTTACATTGCACTTGACACTCTTTATGTTGGATTTCCACATTTTGTTGGACTTTCTATTAGAATGGCTCACCTTTAAACCGAAATGGACACCCTTTCCGCAGATATCACACTTAGCCATCTTGAACACCTCCTTGCCGCTGCTGAATTTACAACGCTAATATTATAATGGTGTTAGTCAGTAATTGGGTCGTTAAGCCTTTAAGTCCGTTTTTTGGGA
>JAJPYH010000061.1 GCA_021205045.1 Lachnospiraceae bacterium
GAGTATGATATAGTAGAATAAGGATAAGATGATACGAGGGCAAGGAGAACTGCTTATGAACCATACCATTACCACCATTGCTTCGACCCCTTATCCGCCGGGCATCCGGCGTCAGGGCTGTGCCGTTCGAGCCTCCTTTGTTTCGCAGGGCACAGACTGCGGGGTAATATTAAAATCCATAAACTCCGGGGTGGAGGAGCTTCGCATCCCCTTTGATGAGGCATATCGCTGCGGAAGCGTGTATTCCATGCAGATAGAGAATGTGCCGGAGGAGTATACACTGGCTGCCTTTTACGAGGAAGACCGGATCGTGCCGGACAAAAACGGCGTACACTTTACAAAGCATCCTTACGGCGAGGAGCTTACACCGTCTCAGATGGAGAGCATTCTGCCGGACAAAAAGTATGACTGGGAGAATACTGTCCGTCCTGCCGTTCCCTTTTCTCAGGCGGTCTTTTATGGCCTTCATGTGCGAGGCTTTACACAGCATCCCAGCAGTGAGTGCAGATATAAGGGAACCTTTGCGGGCGTCATGGAGAAGCTGGACTATCTTCAGGAGCTTGGCGTCACTTCCCTGCTGCTGCAGCCGGCCTATGAATTCATAGAATCCATAAAATCAGAAGGAAACGGCACGGCTCCCAATTCCGTCAGCATGGCCTGCAGTGTGGATCAGCCGCAAGAAGGTGTGTTATATAAAAATCTGTCTCAGGAAGATCTGTTGCAGAAGAATCCATTGCAGGAAGATCTGCCCCAAAAAGATCTGTCACAGAAAATCCCATCGCAGGAAGATCTGTCTCAAAAAGACTTGTCACAGAAAAATTCGTTACAGGAAGATCTGCCGCAAACAGAAAAGAAAAACCTGAATTACTGGGGCTATCAGGAGGGCTTTTATTATGCGCCCAAGGCCTCTTACGCGGCGGGAGAGGACGCAGTCACGGAATTTAAAGACCTAGTAAAGACCTGTCATGTCCGGGGAATGGAGCTCCTGATGCAGTTTTATTTTCCACGTTCGGTCAATGAGCGGGAGATTCTTCCCATTCTGGAGCACTGGGCATTGGAATACCAGGTAGACGGCTTCCAGATTATGGCGGATCATATCAATATGGAAATCATCAGAACCGCCCCTCTGCTTTCCGATGTCAAGCTGATCTATTATGGCTTTGAGGATACATGGATCGCTGACAGAAGCACAGGTATCAGAAAGGGAGGTCCCCTGACGAAGCGCCTTTGTGTCTTCAATGAAGGCCCTATGATCGCTTATCGCCGTTTCCTGAAGGGGGACGAGCATACCCTGAACGACATGATGGAGGTGCTGAAAAGAAATGGCCGTTCTGTGGCCTATATGAACAGCATCGCGGATTATAACACCCTCCGGGTCAACGACCTGGTGAGTTATAACTGCAAGCACAATGAGGATAACGGAGAGGACAACCGGGACGGTTCCGATTACAATCACAGCTGGAACTGCGGCGAAGAGGGACTTTCCTGTGAGGAGGAAGTGAACGCTCTACGCGAAAAACAGAAAAAGAACATTTTCGCCATGCTGGCCTTAAGCCAGGGGACTCCCTATCTTTATATGGGCGATGAAATGTCCAAAACCCAGAAGGGCAATAATAACCCATATAATCAGGACAATGAAACTGTCTGGGTCAACTGGCAGGATCTGAAAAAGAACGAGAAGTTCTATCAGTTTGTAAAGGAACTTCTGACCTTCCGCAGAGATCACCCGATTCTTCACATGGAACAGCCTCTGACCGGCGCGGACGTGAAAGGCCTTGGCTATCCGGATATTTCCTTCCATGGGGAGGAAGCCTATATGACGTCCTTCGAAGCGGACAGACGGGAACTCGGGGTACTGTTGAACGGTGCCTATGCCAGAAACCATCAGGGCAAGCCGGACAGCCTTTTGTTTGTGGCCTTCAATATGCACTGGCAGACTCATGAGTGCGCTCTGCCGATCCTGAGAAAAGGCATGCATTGGCAGCCGGTGTTTGCCACGGAAGAGTTGCCTGAGGATCATGAGCTTGAGAGAACGCTGACAGTACCGGCCAGGACAGCTTGTGTGCTGGAGGCGGTGAGAGAGCCGGGAGCGGCGGAAGTGCCTGTGGATGATGACCGTACAGGATTTTAGAGGCTGTTACGAAATAAACAGTATAAGATGATTTCCCGGAAATGACAGATTTCGTTCTGCATATTTCTTATTTGAAAATATGACAGGCACCGCCTGAGCCATATCGCATAGATTAAAGTAAAAGACTGTCACGAGGTTATCCATGGATTTTTTGTGGATGATATGTATCTTTTTACTGGCGGCAAATCAGAATTGCTGCAGCTGCGGCACAGGTGCTGAAAACAGCTGCGGCACAGGTGCTGAAAACAGCCGTGGTATGGGCGCCGGAAACAGCTGCGGCACAGGCACAGGGAGCAGCTGCGGTGCAGGTATCGGAAACTGCAACGGCATGGGGCCGGATGCCAATTGCGGCTGCGCTGATGCAGTCAGTCCGGGGCGCGGCTTTAATACAGGCAGCAGCGCGGATTGTAATTGCTGTACAACGGACGCCGATCCTGTGCCGGACGACTGCAGTTGTGAAGTGCCACAGCCGCTGATGCCCGGCTCGTCCGGAGATTTCCGAACAGCTCAGTATCCGTTCCCGCCGTATCCGGTGTTGCGGGAGTAACCATTCAAGGCTATGTTAATGCAGTTTACAATTGACTTCAAAAGACAGCGGTGTTAAACTGACAATCAGAAAGCAGCTGAAAATTGCGGCGCCGGAGGGTTGATTTTATACAAACTCCGGCGGCACTCAGCCTGCAGCATGAGAAAAACTGTGTTTGAACTGACAGGAGGCGCGGTCATGGCAGATGACAGATATGTAGCGTATGTTTCCACCTACACCCGGGGAGACAACCTTGGCATCAAAATATTTGACGTAGATATGGAAAAGGGACGTTTTTATCCCAAAAACGAGGTGGAGATCACCAATTCCTCCTACCTGACCCTTTCCAAAAATAATAAATATCTGTATTCCATCACAGACACCGGTGTGGAAGCTTATGAGATCTTACAAAACGGAGATTTAAAGGTTTTAAATCACGCCGGTATCAACGGAATGCGGGGCAGCTATCTGTCCACGGATTACGCGGACAAGTTCCTGTTTGTGGGCAGCTACCATGACGGCAAACTGACAGTGCTCAGGCTCAACGAGGACGGCTCTATCGGCAGGATCACCGATGAGCTTTATCACAGGGGCATGGGCAGCATCGCAGACAGAAGCTTTCGCGCCCATATCGTCTGCACCAAGATGACCAGGGACAATAAATACCTTCTGGTGGCGGACTCCGGCCTTGACCACACCAATGTCTACAAGGTTGATCACAGAAACGGCACAGTCAAACAGGTGGATGTGATTCGCTCTGAGCCGGATTCCGCGCCCAGACATATCAAGCTCAGCAAGGACGGCAAATTCATCTATATCGTCCATGAGATGAAAAATTTCATTACCGTTTACAGCTACAAGGAGGAGAAGGGCCTTCCCTATTTTGAAAAATTACAGACCATCTCCACCCTGAGCAATTACACCTTCGGCAACGCAGCGGCCAGCGCCCTGAATTTTTCCGTGGATTACAAGTACCTGATCAGCTCCAACGCCGGGGACAACAGTGTGGTGATTTATAATCGTGATGAGGAGACAGGTCTTCTTTCCCAGATCCTCTGCCTCCCCATCAGCGGCTCCTACCCCAAGGACGCCATGCTCTTCCCGGACAATAAACACCTTGTCAGTTTAAACCACGAATCCAACACCATGACCTTCTTCAATGTGGATCTTGAGAAAGGAACTCTGGCCATGTGCGCCAAAGAGATCGAGGCGGGAGAACCTAACTGCGTGATTTTCTATAAGCTGGCGGAATAATTGGCGGTAAAAAGAGGCTTGTGACACCAGAGATCAGTGATAAAATGTGATGATTCATCGTGACGTGATGCGTTGGAAGACATGTCCGTTTACTATTAAAAAGCTGAATGAATCAGTAAATGTTATATTGAAATGGAGGCCGGAATGAGAAAGCATCTGCAGCAATTTAAGATTCAGTCATATAAAGGGCTTAAGGGGCTTTCGCTGGACGATTTGAATTGTATCAATATCATTACCGGAGATAATAATAGTGGCAAGACAAGTCTTTTAGAAGTATTGTCGACATTAAATAACCCTCAGGATACGGAAAGCTGGCTGCCGGGAACACGTATCATGGGCACAAGATGGAGAACCAGTTCATATTTAGATGGCTTTACCGGTTTATTTCCAGCGGATAGTGATTTCAAGGAAATTTCCTATGAGTTTTGTAATGATAAAGGAATTTCAAAAAGTGTATTGGTTAAGGCAGATTTTGGACAAACACAGATATCCACAGGTGAGTTAAATGCATTAAATAGAATGTCATTTTCATCTGTTAAGAATGAAGAAAATGTAATTATTGATACAGATTATCTGGATATGACCTTCTATGTAAACGGGGAAAAGAAGAATGAAGATATTATATATGGAGGACAGGATAGATTAGGGAGAAGACAAAAAAAAGAAAGCTTTCTGACAACTTTGTATGTTTCGCCAACAGATTATGCGTCTAAAATTTATAATATAAGCCGGGTGTTCGCTCCTGGGGACTATGAAATAATGCTGGAAATGGTAAGAACCTTTGACGAAGATATTTTGCAGATCAGTGCAGTCAAAGATGAAAATTTATTTGCAAACGTAAATTATAAGGTGTATTCCAAAAGCTATAAAGAACCATTGCTTTTGAACGCATATGGCGATGGCATGAAAAAGGCCATCTATTTGTTGAATGCAGTAATAGGAGCAAGAAGTGGAATACTATTGATAGATGAATTTGAAACAGGCATTCACACTTCTGCAATGGATAAGGTTTTTTCTGTATTGCTTGAAAGTGCACTGAGATATGATGTACAGGTTTTTATGACATCTCACAGCAAGGAGGCCATAGAAAAAGTGCTTCGTTGCGGGGAACGGATGCAGCCGTATGTGAATTTATATACTTTGTATAAATATGATGGTAAAAATTATGCGAGAAAATTAAGCTGTACTGAGGCAATTCATGCTCAGGATAATCTTGGTTTGGAGTTGAGATAATGGCTGGGAAAAATAATATCATTATCTGCGAAGGAGAAACGGACAGTGTCCTGCTTCAATATTACATGAGAAAAGTAAATGGGTGGAGCGATACTGTTGACAAATCAGTTCAGGAATCCAGATTAAAACCAGAATGGAATAAAAAGAGATCAAGAAGTCTGATCAGAGAACTGGATGCCGACAGGGATGTTCTCACGTTAATGCCGGTAGGGGGATGTGAAAGACTTGCAAAGGGTTTAGACAGTGCTTTAGAGCGTAATGTTATGTCGGCGCCAGGTTCATCAGAACCCTATAACAGAATAGTGATTATCAGGGATCGCGACGACGGAGAGACAGAAGAATTATTTCTGAGCGAAATAGACACAATTTTAGAAATTTATAATGTTGTCCATTCAGAAACGCTTTCAAATAATACATGGCATGCATGCGAAATGCAAACTCAGTTGGGAATAAAAATCACATTTCAGCTTTTGCTGATGATTATTCCATTTGAGGAAAACGGAGCCATGGAAACATTTTTATTGAATGCGATTTGTAACAAAGACCCTTATGATAAAATCATTATAAATAAATGCAGAGAATTTGTAGATGATGTAGATCCGGAAAAAAGGTACTTAAATAAAAGACGGCTTGTGACGAAAGCAAAATTTGATACATATTTTTCTATAAGAACATCGGCTGATCAGTTTTTACAGAGACAGAACATTATCAAAAATGTTGAATGGGAGCAGTATCCAAGCATTCAGAGAGATTTTGAAAACTTAAGCGCCCTATAGTGCCTGTACCTCCCAGGACAATGAAACTGACGATTAATGAGAGATTATTACATGGTAAATGAAAATGTCCGCATTAGCGGGCATTTTCATTTATAAAGTCCATACATAAAGTCGATTGCTCCGTGCTTTCGGCATTCTCACAATTGCCGCTTATTTTCAAAAGCTTCTCAGGAACCATAAAACTCCACAATTCTGTCCAGCCTTGCCGTCATATTCAACAGCAGGGCGTCCAGCACAGTCAGGGCCGTCATGGATTCCATCACTACCACCGCACGGGGTACGATGATGGGGTCGTGGCGGCCTTTAATTGCAATTTCGGTGTTTTCTCCGTCCCGGTTGACGGTATGCTGGGTCTGAAAAATAGATGGAGTGGGCTTCACATAAGCGCGGAGCACCAAAGGGGCGCCGTCGCTGATGCCGCCCAGGGTGCCGCCGGAGTGGTTGGTAGCCTTGTGAATGCCGGTTTCGTCCGCAAAAAAGGCGTCGTTATTTTCAGAGCCAAGGCTTTCGGATACCCGGACGCCGTCGCCGATCTCCACGGCCTTCACGGCGCCGATGCTCATGATGGCCCTGGCCAGATTGGCGTCCAGCTTTTCAAATACCGGATCGCCCAGCCCTGCGGGGAGGCCGGTCACGGTGCATTCCATCACGCCGCCCACGGAATCATAATTTGCCCGGGCTGTCTGCAAAAAGGCGAGAGCCTGTTCATTGGCGACATTGTCCGGCATGGCCGTGGGATTGAGCAGAATGGCATTTCGGTCGAAGTTTTCCCGATCAATTTTGACGGGGCCGATGGCTGTCGTATACGCAAACACATCAATCCCCATTTCCTTTAAAATTTTGGAGGCGATGGCACCGCCGGCCACCCGGCCGATGGTTTCTCTGCCGGAGGAGCGTCCGCCGCCCCGGTAATCCCGGAAACCGTATTTCTCATCGAAGGTATAATCCGCGTGCCCGGGCCGGTAGCAGTCCGCAATCTGGGAATAATCCCGGCTTTTCTGGGAGGTGTTTTTCACCATCATGGACAGAGAGGTGCCTGTGGTCTTTCCCTCAAACACGCCGGAGAGAATTTCCACCAGATCGTCCTCCTTCCTCGGGGTGGAGATACCGGTCTGCCCGGGCTTTCTTCTGTCCAGAAAAAGCTGAATATCCTCCTCGCACAGTTCCAGACCGGCCGGTACGCCGTCCACCACCACGCCCAGGGCCTTTCCGTGGCTCTCGCCCCAGGTGGTGATTCTGAATATATTTCCAAATGAATTTCCTGCCATGATTGTTCCTCCGATTATCCCAACGTTTTATAAGAGAGCTTCTATCTGTGCAAAATCAATATACAGCTCATCATAAATCCCGACTCTGACCGTATCTGAAAAAGTATACTCTTTCTTTTCCGGGTTAGCCATGGAAATGACCGGGTCGGTTCAGTTATTTCACAATTATACACTGCAATTCTTTTCGCGTAAATAAAAAAATGAAGACGAGGGATGAAAAGAGACGGTGACGCTGTAGCCTTCCTTTTTTCGGCTTTTATAAAGAGTCTGTATATTTTTTGAAAAACTGCAAATGAATATATAACAGAGACTGTCTGACGGCGCTCTGAGAATACGGGCAGCGATTGCGGAAGCTCGAAGAGCGCAGCAACCGACTATGATAAATAGTGATATCCGCATCAGCGGACATATCTGTTATGGCAGACATCAGCAGTAAAAAATTGCGCAGAGTGAAGAAACGCGCCTGCATAGAGTACTGTATAGAGCAGCGAAACAGGCGATGAAATGAGGAGGGTTATGAGCGACAGTAAAATCATCAGGCTGAACAGGGAACAGGCCATGGAGCCGGACGCCATGCTGGTCATCTTTTTTCTGTTTTCCTTTGTGGGATGGCTGTGGGAGGGCGTCTTTGTGGGTGTGCGGTACGGAATGTTTATCAACCGGGGCTTTCTGCACGGCCCCTGGCTGCCCATTTACGGCGCCGCCGGACTTTTGATGATACTGCTTCTGGGGGACTGGAAGCACAGGCCGGCGGTGGTCTACGTGGGTTCCGTGCTTTTGTGCGCCATTGTGGAATATGTGACGGGATTTTTCCTGGAGACCTTTTATCATCAGAAATGGTGGGATTACAGCAATTTTCCGCTCAACCTGCAGGGGCGCATCTGCCCTCAGGATACCATGTTTTTCGGGGTGTTCGGGATGCTGGCGGTGTATTATATTGCGCCATGGCTGCTGGACAGAATGAGGAGACAGTCCCGTCTGAGGATTCTGGTGTGTATGATCCTGACCATTGCCTTTACCATGGATGTGATGCTGTCGCTGGCGTCACCGAATATGGGGCTGGGGATTACGTATTAAAGATGAACCAGGTTTGAAAAGCAGATGCTGGCAGTGAGCATGGGACAGGAAATCAATCATCGACAGTGAATATGAGGCCGGGGATTATGATGATTGAATGAGGCCGGGGATTATGATGATTGACAGTTTACAATTTTTTGCGGGTATGTTACATTATAGGTCACGAATTGATTCCCGGTGATCCTGAAAGATGACAATACACGATTGCGGACAACAGAACGTGTCTGGCAATATACTTCAGGATGACTGAGGACAGGTAACTGAGGTGAATTATGTACGAAGTATTAAAAACGGAGGGACGGGCGAAGCGTGCTGTGCTTCACACTGTCCACGGCGATATTCAGACTCCCGTGTTCATGAATGTTGGGACGGCGGCAGCCATCAAGGGCGCGGTAGCCACCTCGGATCTGGAACAGATCGGGACCCAGGTGCAGCTTTCCAACACCTACCACCTGCATGTCAGGCCGGGCGACGAGGTGGTCAGAAAGCTGGGCGGCCTTCATAAGTTTATGTCATGGAATAAGCCCATTCTCACCGACTCCGGCGGCTTTCAGGTGTTTTCCCTGGCGGGTCTGCGCAGGATTAAGGAGGAGGGTGTTTATTTTCAGTCTCATATTGACGGACACCGGATTTTCATGGGGCCGGAGGAGAGCATGCAGATTCAGTCCAATCTGGGCAGCACCATCGCCATGGCCTTTGACGAGTGTCCCAACTCCAAAGCGGATTACCGCTATGTGAAGGACAGCGTGGACAGGACCACCCGCTGGCTTGCCCGCTGCAAGACCAAAATGGCTGAGCTGAACGGGCGGGAGGACACCATCAACCCCCATCAGCTTTTATTCGGCATCAATCAGGGCGCGGTTTATGACGACATCCGCATCGATCAGGCGAAGCAGATTTCCGAGATGGATCTGGACGGCTATGCCCTGGGCGGACTGGCGGTGGGAGAAACCCACCAGGAGATGTACCATGTGCTGGAGGAGACAGTGCCTTATCTGCCGGTCAATAAGCCTACATATCTGATGGGCGTGGGAACTCCGGCCAACATTCTGGAGAGCGTGGAGCGGGGCGTGGACTTTTTTGACTGTGTTTATCCCAGCAGAAACGGACGCCATGGACATGCCTACACCAATCTGGGAAAGCTGAATCTGTCCAACGCCCGGTTTGAGCTGGACGATCGTCCCCTGGATCCGGAATGTAACTGTCCGGTGTGCCGCCGATATTCCAGGGCCTACATCCATCATTTATTTAAGGCAAAGGAAATGCTGGGTATGCGTTTTCTGGTGCTGCACAATCTGTATTTTTATAATACCATGATGGAGGAGATCAGGGACGCCCTGGATGAGGGCCGGTATTCTTCCTATAAGAAGGAAAAGCTGGAAAAGATGGCGCGCAACGGAGAGGACTGAACAGAAACAGATTTTTTGGTGAAGCGCAGTTTATGAAAAGGATTCATGAAAAATCACTGAATCTTTTTAAAACTTTGAGAAAAATCTTGCCAACCTTCCCTGAAAAGTGTATAGTGGAGAGAGTGAAATAAGCGGCCGGGTTCGAAAGCGCCGCGTAAGAGTTACATTCAGGAGGAATATATGGGTATTTTATTAACGGACAGCGCGTCTTCCACAGGCGGTCTGATTGCCATGGTCGTTGTATATGCGGTGATTTTCGGAGCAATGTATCTTTTCCTGTTCCGTCCGCAGAGGAAGGAGCAGAAGAGAATCGCGGCCATGATCGCTGCTTTGGAGATCGGTGATTATGTACTTACCAACAGCGGCTTTTACGGTTCTGTCATTGACATCACCGAGGATACTGTGATTGTGGAGTTTGGCAATAACAGGAACTGCCGTATCCCCATGCAGAAGAGCGCCATCGCTCAGATTGAGAAGGCGAACGGGGAGCAGCAGTAAGGAATGAAATAGCAAAATCAGGCTTCCGCTTGGGCGGGAGTCTTTTTTTGAATTAAATTCGATGTTCCAAATGCCCGCAAATAAAGGCTTGCAAAACCTACGA
>JAJPYH010000079.1:0-7469 GCA_021205045.1 Lachnospiraceae bacterium
GGGACATTTTCTCTTGTGGTATATAAGGACATTATCATAAATGGCTTATAAAACCTTGAAAAAACGGGAAAAATGTGTTGACAGCAAAAGAATTTTTCTCTATAATTGATGGGCGTGACGAAGCGTATTGGTCCACTAACATCCGACGGACTTCCCAACCGGCGCCTGTTTTGCTCTAGCCCAGCAGTGGATTGAGATAGAAAGCCGCTATACACAAATGACCCGAAATGCGTGACCAGGCGCAGCGGGTTTACAGTGGATGATACATCCTGAGTGAATAGTCGGAAGATTGTCATTGTGAAGCGCCGGACATTCGTGGAGCAGTGACGTACTGGTATCAGAGAGTATGGAGGATAGATCATGAACAAGACATTCATGCCAAACCCGGATAAAATTGAGAGAAAATGGTATGTAGTGGACGCTGAGGGACAGACCCTGGGCCGCCTGGCAAGCCAGGTAGCCAGCGTTTTGCGCGGTAAAAATAAACCGGTTTTCACACCTCACGAGGATTGCGGTGATTATGTGATTGTGATCAACGCGGACAAGATTGCGGTGACCGGCAAGAAGCTGGATCAGAAGATTTATTATCGCCACAGCGATTATGTGGGCGGAATGAAGCAGCAGACCCTGAGAGAGAAGAAAGCGAAGAAGCCTGAGCAGGTCATTGAACTGGCAGTCAAGGGCATGCTTCCGAAAGGACCTTTGGGAAGACAGATGTACACGAAGCTTCATGTGTATGCAGGACCGGAGCATCCGCACGCAGCACAGAAGCCGGAAGTATTAACATTCTAAGGTCTGAGAGGAGGAAACGATAATGGCCAACAATAAAAATTACGGAACAGGCAGAAGAAAGAAGTCTGTTGCCAGAGTATATCTGATGCCGGGCACAGGCAAGATCACCATCAACAAGAGAGACATTGATGATTATTTTGGTCTGGAGACTCTGAAGGTGATCGTGCGCCAGCCTCTCGTTCTGACCGAGAACGCTGATAAGATGGATGTGCTGGTAAATGTAAAGGGAGGCGGCACCACCGGCCAGGCCGGCGCTATCCGCCACGGCATTTCCCGCGCTCTCCTGCAGGTGGATGCTGAGTACAGACCTGTGCTGAAGAAGGCCGGGTATCTGACCAGAGACCCGCGTATGAAGGAGAGAAAGAAATACGGCCTCAAAGCGGCTCGTCGCGCTCCGCAGTTCAGCAAGCGTTAATCGACCAAAAAAGAAATGGCTTAAATGCCCGGGAATCCTTTATTTTCAAGGCTTTCCGGGCTTTTTCTATGCCCGAAAATCGTTTGTCGGCGCTGTCCTGATTTGTCCTAATCTGATATCGTTTGTCCTAAAAATTACTGTTAATGAAGTGGTCAAATTGCCAAAATCGAGGGAAAACTGTTAATTTAGTGGTCAAATTCAGCGCCTCCAGGAGTGCCTTTCCGGAAGAAATTTTTGTTCCGGATTTTCAGAACGGATTTCCGGTCTCATCCTCCGCTCCCTTCCACTGCTCTCCGGCTTCATTCGGCAGGCTCCTGATCTGTCGGGTTTGTCTGATTTTGTCCTAATCTGATATCTTTCATCTGAATCTAAGTTACCTGTCCTGATTCGTCCTAATCTGTCATCATCTGACAGAATTACATTCCATACATAAAAACATGAGCGTGTATCATTCCGATTCGTGGGATTGGTTACACGCTCTTTTTTTATGCCATTTTTTAATCGGAGGTGAAAATGATGAGCGGTGACGCGATGAATGCCGGCGTGCGCTACTCCAGAGACAGACCGAAAAGCTGTGAGTTCTGTTATTACTGGAAAGGGCGGCCGGCAGGATGCTCCCTGGGTGAGCAGAACTGCTTTTACATCATTCATGATGAAAAGAACATAAAAGATAAGACAGGCCGCTGCGATGGCTGTCCATATGGAAAACATGCGCCATGTATCGGATGGTGCACCGTGGAAGTGATGAATGCTGTTCTGGGCGGCAACAGAGCCGGACAGAACAGCCGGAAACAGGAGGTGGTATGATGCCGGTCTTCCGCGTTGAAAAAAATAAGGATTACACGACGATGTGCAATCATCATCTGAGGGATGAGAACCTGACATTGAAAGCGAAGGGGCTGCTTTCCCTCTTTCTGAGTCTCCCGGAAACCTGGGATTACAGCATTGCCGGTCTTTCAAAGATCTGCAAGGAAGGCAGGAGCGGCATTTCCTCGACTCTGAAGGAACTGGAGGAATGCGGCTATCTGGTCCGGGAGCGCAGACGCGATGAAAAAGGGCTGCTGCGGGATAATATCTATGTGATTTACGAAAGACCGCAGGAAAAGGATCAGCATCCAGAAGCAGAAAATCCAGCACTGGATAATCCAGCGATGGAAAATCCAATGCTGGGAAAACCTGCGCTGGAGAAACCTGTGCTGGAAAATCAGGCGCAATTAAATACTGATCTAACAAATACTGATTTATTAAATACGGAATCAAATAAAAGAAAGAGGGAGAAAGAACCCCGTCATCAGTACGGGGAGTACCGGAATGTTCTTTTATCGGATTCCGAGATGCAGACTTTGCAGGCGGAGTTTCCGCAGGATTACAGGCAGAGAATTGAACGTCTGTCGGAATATATGGCTTCCACCGGGAAGTCCTATAAAAGCCACCTGGCAACGATCCGCAGCTGGGCGCGGCGCGACCGCGGTAAGCCAACTGCAAAGAGCTACAGCCATGACAATTACAGATGTGAGGAGGGAGAAAGCCTGTGAACGATTTATTATCCGACCTCCTGGACAGAAACACGAAGGCCGTACCTTCCGAGAATGAGTATATTGGGGAGGACGGCCTTTTTTATTGCAGAAAATGCCATACGCCTACGCAGTGTCGAATTGAGATCGGCGGCAGGCAGCGCATTGTCTGCTGTGTGTGCAAGTGCCGCAGGGAGGAACAGGAAGAATACGACCGGAAAATGGCGGAAATGGACCGCCGCAGCTATATCCGCAGTCTGAAAGCCAGCGGACTTCAGGAACGGGCGCTGCATGACTGGAAATTTGAAAATGCGGCTGACAGCGCCAGCATCCAGATGGCAAAGCGCTATGTGGCGAACTGGGAAGACGCAAAAAAGAATAATCTCGGACTTCTGCTCTGGGGTGATGTCGGCACCGGAAAATCTTTTACGGCGGCCTGCATCGCCAACGCCCTCCTGGAAGCCGGCGTCCCGGTGCTGATGACGAACTTCTCCAAAATTCTGAATCAGATGGGCGGGATGTACTCGGATGAGCGCTACAAATATATCGCTTCTTTCTCCGCGTTTGAACTGCTGATCATTGACGATCTGGGGATTGAGCGGAATACAGAGTATGCGCTTGAACAGGTCTATGCGGTCATCGATGAACGGTATAAATCCGGAAAGCCCCTGATTATCACGACGAACCTGACCATCGCACAGATACGCGATGCGGACGATGTGGCTCACGCACGAATTTACAGCCGGGTGCTGGAGCTGTGTACTCCCGTACAGGTGCGCGGGGCTGACCGTCGCACGGAAATCGGGCGCAGCAAGCAGGCTCTCGTCAAAGAGATTCTGCTCGGCAGTTAAGGAGGTGGTGCCATTGTTCTTTAAGGTTTGACCACGAATTACTTTACGAATGGGAGGTGTACAGGAATGTCAAAACGTGCGACGGTCACAGCCGTCGTCAATCAGAAAGGCGGAACGGGCAAAACCACTACCTGTGAGAATCTGGGCATCGGGCTTGCCAATGAAGGGAAAAAAGTTCTGCTCGTTGACACCGATGCCCAGGGAAGCCTGACAATCGCGATGGGATACCCACGGCCGGATGAGCTGCAGGAGACACTGTCGGATCTGCTGGCAAAGGTGCTGCGTGATGAAAAAATCCAGCCGGGCGAAGGGATTCGTCATCATGAAGAAGGGGTTGATCTTGTTCCCGCCAGTATTGAACTGGCCGGCATGGAGGTCTCACTGGTAAATGTCATGAGCCGGGAAACAACACTGCGGCAGTATCTGGATACGGTCCGGTATCAGTACGACCATATCCTGCTGGACTGTATGCCAAGCCTCGGAATGCTGACGATCAACGCTCTTGCTGCTGCGGACAACGTGCTGATACCCGTACAGGCACAATATCTCCCGGCCAAAGGTCTTGAACAGCTTTTACAAACCATCAGCAAGGTGCGCCGCCAGATCAATCCGAAGCTGAAAATTGACGGCATTCTGCTGACAATGGTGGACAGCCGGACAAATTTCGGCAGGGAAATCTCCGCTCTGATCCGGGAAACCTACGGGAGCAAACTGAAAGTCTTTCAGACAGAAATTCCCCGCTCGGTGCGCGCCGCTGAAATCAGTGCGGAAGGAAAAAGTATTTTTAAACACGATCCCAACGGAAAGGTCGCTGATGCCTACCGGGGACTGACAAAGGAGGTGCTGGAAAATGCCGAAAAAAGGCGCAAACATCAGCTTGAGCAGCTACGATGATATCTTTTCGACTGAGGAAACCCGGGAAGCAGCCGCAAAGGAACAGGTACAGCAGATCCCAATTTCGGAACTGCATCCATTTGAAGGGCATCCGTTCAGAGTGGTGGATGACGAGTCCATGACGCGGACGATGGAAAGTATCGCACAATTTGGTGTGATTGCCCCTCTTCTGGCGCGGCCTGATCCGGATGGCGGTTATGAGATCATTTCCGGGCACCGGCGCCGTCATGCAGCGGAATTGGTCGGGCTGGAAACACTGCCGGTGATTGTAAGGGACATGAGCGATGATGAAGCCATTATCGCGATGGTAGATTCGAATCTCCAGAGAGAAACCATTCTTCCCAGTGAGCGGGCATGGGCATACAAAATGAAGCTGGATGCCATCAAACATCAGGGAAAACCAACTTCTCGCCAAGTTGGCGAGAAGTCATGGAGCGTTTCACAAGTTAGCGCTGCTTCTAACGACAGTGAGCGTCAGGTTCACAGATATATTCGCCTGACTAACCTTTTACCCGAATTGATGGATATGGTGGATAAAAAGAAAATTGCTCTCAATCCAGCGGTAGAGATTTCACATCTGAGCCGTTATGAACAGTCAAAACTTATAGAAGCCATGGACTTCGCGCAGGCGACGCCCTCTCTCTCCCAAGCCCAGCGCCTGAAAAAACTGAGCCAGGAGAAAAAATGTACGCCGGAAGCCATGAAGGAAATCATGAATGAGGTTAAGAAAGGAGATCTCTCTCATGTGACATTCAAAGCGGATGATCTGCGGAAGTATTTCCCGAAGTCCTATGGGAAACAGATTGTTGCATTGGAAATTACCGGTATAAAGCCGGAGGAAGAAGGTGAATAATGGATTATAACGAATTTCTTTTGAAAGCGCAGTATGATCTGGCTGCGGCGATGCCTGGAGCCATAATCTCCAGAGAGCAGATCAGCAAGCTTCAGGGCGAGTCCTATGAAGGTTTTACGGTTCGTTCTGAGGGCAGCATGACAGGTGTTGTACTGAATATGGAAGCTATGTATGAAAGGCTGGAAAGCGGGACGGATTATAACCAGATTTTGTCTGATATGCTGGATATCGTGGATGATAATTCCACAAGCGTTTCCCAGGGGATAGTGGATTTTCTTTCTGATTACAGCCAGGTAAAGGAAAATCTGACAGTCGATCTTGTCGGGCAGGCTCAGAACGAGGACAGGCTTTCCGATATCCCTCATTACGACATGGAGGATCTGTCTTTGATTTACCGTGTTGATGTCAGTGACCGTGTGCAAAATGATGGTGGGCGCGCTACGGTGTTGGTCACGAATCAAATGCTGGAACGGTATGGCATTACCCCGGAACAGCTTCATCAGGATGCCTTAGAAAACACTTCCAGAAAGGAACCCCTAATAATAACAAGCTTGGGCAATGTGCTTTTGGGGCTTATAGGAAAAGATATCAATGTAAGAAATGCAAGAAATTCTGGTCTTTATGTCTCCAGTAATTTATCTATGATGTATGGAGCTGCGACTATAGCATATCCTGATTTTGCAGAAAAGGCGGCAAAGCAGCTTGAGGGTGATTTCTTTATTCTTCCCTCTTCTGTGCACGAGGTTCTGCTTTTGAAAGATGACGGAAGGCTTGATTTCCGGGATCTGGAACAAATGGTCACCGATATCAACGTGGCGCAGGTAGCTCCTGAAGAGCGCCTATCTCAATCAGAACGGAGGCAAGCCGTGATCCTGTTAAAGATACCGTTGAAGATTATCACTCTGCCGATGGCAGTGATTGTGACCATCGCGAAGTGGTTCGGTGTTTTCCTGACCAGCTTCGCCGGAGCAATCTTCTACATTTTCTCCGGCTTGTGCTTTCTGGTGGCGGTACTAAGCTACCTGATGGGTATCAGCACTGGACGGGAGGCCGTCACGATACTGGTAACAGGGTTTGTGTCATTCGCACTACCCTTTATCGCCGGTTGGCTGATCGGCAAGATTGCCGTGCTGAATGAAAGCCTCTGGGACTTCATCAAGTCCTGATACGGAAAACTGAATACAGATCGAAAGGCCGTCTCTTGTATCACAGGAGGCGGTTTTTCCATACATAGGAACTGTCCGCGGCGGTTCCTAAATTTTTCTCAAAATCGAAAGGAGACACTATATTATGGAGTACTACTACAGATTCACCAACTACGAGAAGATGGTGCTGTGTGCGTTCGGCTGCCCGGACAAGGAACAGACCATCGACAACCTGAAGCTCGCAGCGTTGATTGCGGTTCAGGAGGAAACCCGCGCAAAGCTGGAACGGCTGGCAAACAGGCTGAAGGATGTGATGGTGTTTACCGCTAACTACAAGCACGACTTCTATCTCTGTGTTCATGAAATGGAACAGGGAATGATTCAGGAGGCACTGGATTATCAGGCGGCAACCGGTGACCTGGAAAACGGATGGCCTTGGAAGAATTACGGCATGGCGCAGCTCGTCAACGCTTTCTGCAACGAAGATTACTATCCGACCATGAATCGCCTGGGTATCCTCTCCCGTATCGCGGTCATGCCTACGCTCGGCTCCATCCTGACGGCGGTCATGCTTACAGTCAGCAGTATCCACGAGGAAATGCCTGATGGATATGAAAGCTATCTGAACCGGTGCCGTGAAATCGTCCGTCGCGGCGAGCTTCGCCGGAAGAAAGGCAAGGACAAGTATCACCAGTATATATGGCAGACGCCGTCCGTCATGCCGGAATGGAGGTAAACGAGTGATCGCAATCCTGTCCGGCAAGAAGGTGACGAGTATAAGACCTGAAAACAGGCAAAAATCATTCGCCAATCGGTAAAATCGGCAAAACAGCGATTTTCAGCAGTCCCAGACGGATAACTCCTCATCTGGGGCTGCTCCAAATCGAAAATCGCCCAAAACGCTAATTCGTCAATCGGAAAAAAATCCCCGAAAATGGCCCCTTAGAGAAAGTAATCAGATTTTGGAGGTAGTTTATCAATTTCAAAAATACCGATTTTCCCGGA
>JAJPYH010000079.1:7479-10054 GCA_021205045.1 Lachnospiraceae bacterium
CCGAAAATGGCCCCTTAGAGAAAATTTTTGATTTTGGAGGTAGTTTATGTACAAACTCACGAAAAAAGAGAGAGACACAGAGATTTATTACAACCAGTCCAGCGACCCCATGCAAATACGCACCAACGACCCGAAGCTCATTCGGAGGCTGAAAGGATTGAGCGAGGAATATCCGGAGTTATGCAAGCTCACTGAGGAAGATGAAATCTGCGGTTCTTATTTCGAGGTAGATAAGCGCCGGATAAGCATTCAAGTGACACGCCCCTATTCCGAGGAACGCCGAAGGAAACAGAGCGAATGGGCGAAGGAGAATGGACTGAAGGGCAACCGCAGGGAATTTATTTAGGAATCTTAAGAATTCCCTGTATTGTCAGGCAAAATCCGATATGATATTATGAGAACACATGGAACAGCCGAGAGGCTTGTTCCATGATCTAAATCGGAGCTTCAGAAAGGAACTTATGCTCTTGCATCGCCTAATATGTGGAGCACAATCTGCACAAGTTATTTTTCGACAGTTCCTATTGTCAATATTTCAGGGAGATGCGCAAGAAAGAAATGAAAAAATATCTTAGTACGATACGCTGGTACATCGTCGGTACCATTGCGGCGAACCTTATAGAAGCAGTCATCAGTGCGGTTATGTTACTGTTCCCTGGCTGGCTTATTGATAACTATCAAAAGGGGTTTGCATATACAGGGAAACTTTTGGCTGCGTATGCGGGTGTGTTTCTGATTTATCTCGTTGAGGCATATTTTTCCAATCGCCTGGCAGATTACCGCCGTATCCGGTTCGAAAAAGCCATAAAGAAAGACTTCTTTGATTCCGTAATTCAACGAGACTTTGGAACATTTCACCAGTATGATGTGGTAGAATACATTTCCGTGCAGGCAAATGACATCACGGAAATGTGTCAGAATTACTTAAGCCCGTTACTTTCCATCATCCGTTCCGTTATGATGATCGCTGTGTATGGAGTATTTCTGGTGATTTTTGTAGATATTTCCATTGCCATGGTAATTCTGATTTTCTCTGTAGCGGTGATTTTTGTGCCGAAACTCACGGAGAAAGAACTGGCGAAGCGGAATAAGGGTTATATGGACGGGCTTGGCCAATATACGGCTTCTGCGAAGCTCCTGTATGAAGCTCATGATATTCTGGATTTTAAGGGACGAAAAAAACTTACTGAACTTCATGACGGGGAACTGGATCATGTCCTGAACCTTAATATGCACTTTCGGAAGCTGAACAGCTTGGCTATGGTCTTAAATGGCGGCTCCGTAGAGGCAATCGGTGTGATTGTTTTTGCAGTGGTGGCCATTTTACTCGGCAATCACGCCATTACCCTGGGTATGGCGGTCAATGCTTTTACCTACAGCACCAAATTCATTGACCCCATGTACGAGATGAACATTTGCATTGGTATGGTCAATTCTGTCCGTGAGATACAGAAAAAACTGATGTCAATCATTGGAAGAGACATGGCCGATGTCCCCGCAGATGTGCCAGAAATCCACAGCATTTCCGCGACAGAAATGGAAAAGCACTATGACGGTGCGGATATCCATACCCCTGCGGCAGAGCTGTCTTTCCCGAAAAAATATCTGGTTTTGGGAGAAAACGGTGCGGGAAAAAGTGTGTTCTTCCGCCTTCTCATGCATTTTGAGGAAGCCGATTCCGGTGCGATCTTCTATAACGGACGCAAGGAGAGTGATTTCATTTCTGAGAGCATCTGTTATGTGCCCCAGGTTCCGGTGATTTTTAACGCTACCTATCTGGAAAACGTGACGGTCTATGGCACCTATGATGAGGAGAATCTCAGGGAATATGAATCCTATTTTCCGGCTGACATTATTTCCCATATCAAGAGCAGCCAGAATCCCCTGAACATGAGCGGAGGAGAGAAACAGGTGGTTGCTCTGCTTCGGGCATTGTGCAGCGAAAAAAATATGATTTTTCTGGATGAACCCTTTGCGGCCATGAACCAGCATACGATTGATGAATTTATGAAACACATGGTGCAGATAAATCGAGCATTCGTCATCATTGCCCATAATTTAGAAGAATATGCAGATCAATTCGATGAACAGATCCGGATTTGCCGTGGGATGTAGAAAATTTTCTTGAACTGATTTGGGATTTATGGTATAGTAAGGCTAAAGAAAGACACCTGCGCTAACAGGTGCCTTCCGGGAGCTACCGATAGACGGTTAGCCACAAATCAATAACGATATTAGAAATGATCGCTTAGTTTGCAGACTCGGGCGGTCATTTCTGTGTCTTGTTTCTATCTTTGCCTAAAGAGTATCCTATTTCAAAACAGGTCAGGCCGAAACCCAACACTGAGATGATTCCCAATAAAATATCCATCGGCTCAGCCCTCCTTTCTTCAGATTCCCTTGCGGGTTTCTATGTAATCAGAGGGTCACAGTCCCTCTGTTGAGGGCTAACCGCCTACCGACCTGGTAGCTCTTGCGAATTATCCTACCATAGTTCGACAGAAATTTCCACAATTAAATATATTTGGTGTTAGTCAGCAAAAGGGTCGTTCGATCAGATCAGCAGTAAGCCAGC
>JAJPYH010000228.1 GCA_021205045.1 Lachnospiraceae bacterium
ATTGACAGGCTTTTCAGATCACCGCAACACGCAGATGGACTGCCCCGGCATGGTAACCACACCGTCAGTCAGGGTAATTCCTTCTTCTCCCACCGTCAGGCAATTCTGCAGCTCCATACCCTCTAATGCGGTACCGGTCAGATCAACAGCCACCGCCTCCGTATCTGTGCTGTAGAGAATAGCAATGGTGCTCTCCTCCCAGGTCTTTAAGATGGCTGCGGTATCCTCCCCTGTCAGCTCTTCCACAATAGTGATCTCGCCTCTGGCAATCTCCGGATTCTGATTGCGCATCAGAAGCGCTTTCTTATAATAGGAAAGAATGGATGTCTCATCCTCAAGCTGTGCATCCACCGCTGCGAAAGCAGAGCCGATGCCCTGGGTCATATTCTCCGGCCCCACGGTTATTCCTGTGGTATCCGTGTCCGACCAGTACATGGGAATACGCTTGTTTTCATCGGACTGGCCCTTGCTCATCATGCCGATCTCCTCCCCGTAATAGACGAAGGGACTGCCGTTCATGGTCATCATCAGGCCGCAGGCCATTTTCATATTACTCTCGTTATTCTGCAGATTATTGGCCACCCGCACCTGATCGTGATTGGTCAGGAATGGCGCGTCAATATAATCCGCGTACACCGCCGAGTAGGTCTGCTGATCCGTCAGCATGGTATTCACAAATTTCTCCGCGGTAGCCGTGCCCATGGCCGTCTTTTCTATAACCCCGTCCACACTGGAATTGGGGAAATTAAAGAAGCTGGGCGTCTCGCTGGCATAATAGGACTCGATGGTGGAGCTGCCCGCCCACACCTCGCTGACCATATAAAAGTCCGGATTGGTCTCACAGCAATAGGTATAGAGCCAGTTCAGGATGCTCCTGTTCAGCTCACCGTTCGTCTCGTCAAAGTGCATGGCGGCATCCATTCTGAAGCCGTCCACTCCCTTTTCCAGCCAGAAATCCGCGATACTCTCCAGCTCCGATTTCAGAGCCTCGCACTCCAGATTTAAGTCAGGCATTTCCGAAGAGAACTCTCCCTCATAGTACCATTCTGCCCCTTCCGCGGCTCCCGGAATCTCATACCAGACGCCGCTCTCCTGCTCTCTGGAGAAATGATAATACTCCACATAGGGACAAACGGTCACATCCGGCTCCTCCTCCGCGTCAAGGGAAGCCAGATACTCACAGGCGGTCGTAAACCACTCATGCTGAGAGGATGAATGGTTGATCACCATATCAATGATCAGGCGAATGCCCCGGCTGTGGCACTCCTCCACCAGATTCTCAAAATCCTCAATGGTGCCGTACACCGGATCAATGTCATAGTAATCCGTCACATCATACTTATGATAAGAAGGCGAAGGCATGATGGGCATGAGCCAGATGCCGTTGAAGCCCATATCCGCGATGTAATCCAGCTTCTCCGCAACCCCGTTTAAGTCGCCGATACCGTCCCCGTCACTGTCATAAAAGGAATAGACGAAGATTTCGTAATAGTTGCGGTAATTGTCATCGACAATATTCAGCTCTGCCGCCGTTTCGCTGCCGCTGTCCGTCCCCTGCGCAGCGCTCTCCCCTGTGCCCGATGTAGAACAGCCCGAGAGCAGCGCCGTCAGAAGCGCGATAGCAAGGCACAGGCTTAAAAGCCGCTGTTTTACCGGTGTTTTGGTCCTTTGTTTCTGTTTCACCATAAGTACCTCCTCAATTTATTGATAGTGAATGACAAAAATTATCATTCATTCCGGTGAGAAATTACATAAAGAATAGCAAAACAGATACAGAATGTCAATGAACAATCTCTCATCTCTGCCAGGGCATAGGCTGGCTCTCCACCGACCGCTCCTCCCGGATGGACTGTCTCAGAAGAATCGTCATATAGCAATCCTGCAGTGCCTCCCGCAGGGGATAATCCGCCTCCTTAACCCCCGCTCCGCATTCTGCCGCGTCCGCCATCACCAAAGCTATGGCCGTCTCATCCTCCGACAAGCCGCAAAGACCAAAAGGCGGTGTATAAAGGATCTCCCCGCAGCAGGTGATCCCCGTCACCTCCTGAAACTCTCTCAGATTTGGATTCTCCGATGCTGTGCGGACCATCCTGCTCTCCACCTCAAGCCTCGCCTGCGCCGGGAGATTCTCCTCATCCAGATAATAAAAGGTCTCATCCTTCATCTCTCCGCGGCAGCCCTGGATATCCACATAATTGCGGCGGATGGGCGAGCGGTACTGCTCAGAATCAAAATCATAAAGGGCCGCCTTCTCATCCTGAAACTTGATCACCGCTGCGGTACGCTTTTTCATTCCCATGCGCCCGTCCGTAAACCGTTCATAGCGGGAGAGAGTTTCCACCGTTGGAAAGCTAAATTCCTGCCCGGTTACACGAAACGGTGTCATTCCTTCCCTCAGAAACGTCCTGATCAGGCTGGCTCCGTGATATTCATGTGCCAGCGACACCACCGCGCAGTCCGGCTCCCCGATGAGGTTGCTGTCCAGCTTCTTTTGCATAGCCTGATAAAGAGGATAGCGGGTATACTGCTCCGCACACAGGATCACCGCTCCTCTCTGCTGCGCTTCCCAGAGCTTTACCAGCATCCCTTCCTCCAGACCAACCGGCGTCTCACAAAGCACCGGGAATCCATATGAGGCCCATTGCAGCGTCACTTCTCCAATGGAATCCTTACTGACCGCCACCACCACAAAGTCCGGCTTCATCCGTCTGCACTCCTCTACAGATACAGTGGTATAAATTCCATGCATTTCGTGAAGCACATCCGCCTTCTCCTGCCTCCTGCACAGCATGGCGCACAGGTCAAACCGTTGCGGCAGCGCTGCAGCAATGCGCACATAGTACATGGCGCGCCAACCATTTCCTATTACAATAAAACGTGATTTTTTCATTCTCTGCCTGTCTCTCCTTTCTCATTCAGTCATATTCCCATTCATATCAGTATCTTTTACTCATTCCTCTCTACCATTTTCAAATCATTCCTCAGATAGATTTCCTCAAATTCCTGTTCACCGCAAACTTCGACAAAGGCCAGCGATAAAGCAGACTGCTCAGCACATACTGGATCAGGGCCGACAGCAAAATCAGACCCACTGTCAGCATAACCGTCACCGGTGTGGAAAAGAACTGCACATCACCAATCCCATATACCAGCACCTCCGGCCTTATGATCAACGGCAGATAGACACATGACACCATGACAACTGTGGAAGCCACAAACATTTTAAAGGCTAGCGTCATATAAATGCCAAATACCGCGCAGGAGCCCCCATAAAACAGGAAAAGATTCCAAAGCTCCGCCTTTCTTTGCGCATCCGCAAAGGAAAGCAGCACTGCAATATATATGGACGCGAACAACAGCCCCGCAGCACAGCCTGCCAGATACACCTTCGCCTGAAAGCCAACCTGAATCCTGCGTCTGAACGGGGAGGCAGCCACCAGTCCGGAAAAACCAAGAGTCAGCAAAAGCTGAATTGGGAACAGCACAAAGCCCATGAAAATAAACACGCCTCCCACCACAGCGCCAATTGCCATTTCTACCGCTCCGGCAAGAATAAACAGCACCATGGCAGCCACACTTATTTTAAACTGATAGGACTTTCTTATCAGCCGGACTGACAGCCTTAAATCATCTATCATAATAATCTCCATTCCGCCGCCTTTCAGTTGGCGGCACAAATAGTAATGAAAGTGGTTTACACCTTCAAATGTTCGTGTTACAATAAGCTTATTATTAAGGCATCCCGGCATCAATATCAGATGCACCCACCCGTTTTGATGTTGATGTGCAGGTGCGCCTCTTTTCTTTAGGTGGGAATACCTTTTAAATGGTTCACTGAGTGAGCCTTATTTTTGTGTCTGTGACTCGATTCTGGCTTAAATTACTTTCTTTCACACTAAGCAAACCTTTTCCTTCCCGCCTGTATTTCTTTTATCACGCATTCTTTCTCATCACCGCCACACTGATCTGATACAGACTGGGAATCTCCTTTGTCACCTCTATGCCTGCCAGCTTCTCCATTTGATCCGCAAGGCACAGCCCCTCAAAACCATATTTATTTTCCTGGATTGTGTAAAGAGCTTCCCTCGCCTTCGCCGCGTCCTCTTTCTCTCCCTTTACCAGCACATATCTGCTCTTCAAATCCTCCACAAAGCCCCGCTCCACAATCCGCCCATGGCTCATAATGACGGCGTAATCCGTCACATTTTCCATATCAGAGACATTATGTGTGGAAAAGAAAACGCTTTTCTCCCCGTTGCCGGAGGCCAGATATTCCTGAATGATCCCGCAGAGCCGTTCTCGCATCAGCGGATCCAGAGGAGATGCCGGTTCATCCATCAACAAAAGCTCCGTCTTCCTTGCCAGTACCCCGGCCAGCAGCAGTTTTGTCCGGTTGCCCTCCGACAGCTGAGAGATCTTGCTCTCCCTCTCCATTCCCGTCCGCTCCACAATATTCAGTTCCCGGCAAAGCCGGTCAAACTGCCCCCTGTCAAAGTTCTCAAACAAAAGAGAACTGACCTCTCCCACATCCTGAACCGTCCACTGGGGCAGAAAATATCCGCCTGTGCCCGTATATCCCGTCAACTCCCTGACAGGGCAGCCCTCCCTTTCCCTGTCCCGGTCATTCCACTTCTCAAAAAATGTGATTTCTCCCTTGTAATCCAGCCGGATACCTGCCAGGATATTCATCAGAGTCGTCTTGCCCGCTCCGTTTTCCCCGATCAGAGCTGTGGCAAAGCCCCTTGGAATCTCTAATTTCTGAATGTTTAAGCTGAAATGCCTAAATTTCTTCTCCAGGTGCGTTGCCCTGATCGCTGTTTTTCCAATTTCCATGATAAAATTCTCTCCTTCATAAGACTTTGTCAGCCGGCATTATCTGCCCGTTTAAAATAAACAAACATGTTTATCAGCCCAAATATCTCCCTGTCAGCTTCCACGTTTCTGACAGAACATTCCCTTACTCCTGCTCCTGCAGCAGTATCAGCGTATGAAGCATTGCCTCCAGCTCCTCCCTGGTCAAGCCTGCCACCCGAGCCGACTGAATCGCTGCCTGCAGATACTCCTCCACCTTCCTCAGGTGCTGCTCCTTCAGCATGCCCATATTCTGATCATTGACCAGAAAGCCCTTGCCCTGAATAGCTGTGACCAGTCCCTCCGCCTCCAGCTGTTAATAGGCCTTCATCGTGGTGATCACACTGATGCTAAGTTCCTTCGCCAACCCCCTGATAGAAGGCAGGTACTCGCCCGGCTTTAGCTTCCCCTCCAGAATTTCCGTTTTCATCTGCTCCGCAATCTGAATATAGATCGGCGTGTCAGAATTCTGCAATATTTTCATAAAAAAGCCTTCCTTACTGTTTATATGTTATATATACAGTATAATCAGATGATTGTCAATACTGTTTTCATGAAAAATCAAAAGGCACACCCTAAAGCGCCTTTGAGTAAAAATATCAAGCTGTGTATCCTGAGACTAAATGTCAATAGTTTTTTAGTATCTTCTCAATGCCGTAAGACAAAGGCCATAAAATAAAGTTGAATACAGGTAGAAAAACGGTGGAAGAAATGATATAATCAATTTCGTAAGGTAAGCTGCAAAGCTATTTGCGGAAATTGGATAAAAGGAGGTGCTTTTGGATGATTTACACAATTGAAGAAATTTCGAGACGGGTTATACCGATTGCAGAAAAATATCAATTGCCGTCAGTATATTTATTTGGATCCTATGCGCGTGGAACAGCAACAGAAAAGAGTGACGTAGATCTGATTGTGGACACTTCCGGCACTTCTGTAAAAGGACTGTTTGCCCTGGGCGCACTGTATCATGATCTGGAGGTTGCTTTAGAAAAGGAAATTAATGTGATAACTGTACAGTCTTTACAGCAGGAGGCACAGATGCCCAGCGACGAGCGGTTCAGAGATCATGTCTGGAAGGAAAAGGTGAATTTGTATGCAGCCGCCTGATATGCAGAGATTAAGCCATATTTTTGATTATTGCCAGGAGATAGAGAAAACAATCGAGCGGTATGGCAACTCATTTGAAGTTTTTGATAAAGATGTGGATTACCAGCGCTCCGTTGCCTTCTGTATCCTGAAAATCTGGGAATTAAGAGGAGGACTTTCCGCAGAATACAGGACAGCAACCGCAAATAGAATGCCTTGGACTGCAATAAAAGGTATGCGCAATTTTGTGGCGCATAATTATGGGAATATGAGCAGGGAAATCATCTGGGAGACTGTGACACATGATATTCCTTTACTCAAGGATTTTTGTCAGAAAGAGCTGGAAACAGTCTAAAGATAAAGCGTACGATTTATAAGCAGGCACCGGCAAGTGTAATTAAGATACTTGCCGGTGCCTGACATTTTGTGATCCGGCATGGTACTGTCATGGAGACTGCCGAAGCGGAAGAAATCAATTCCATGCTGATTTCCAGACCAGCAGATCAAAATGATGCTTAAGCGCCGCGCACCTGAGACGAAATGTCAAGAACTTTTTAGTACCTTTCATAAATTTTCGTTATACTGTTGTATTTATGATAAAATTCTGATAGAATAACGATAATAAAAATCAGGAGGCATTACTATGATTCAAATTCGTCCGGTTTCCGACTTAAGGAATAAATTCCCTGAAATTGAAAATATGGTCAACGAAGGACAGCCTGTTTATCTGACAAAAAATGGTTACGGTGCGATGGTCGTCCTGAGTCTGGAGCAATATTCCGCTCTTACCGATGACATTGAAATAAAACTTGATGAAGCAGACAGACAGGCTGCTTCCACAGACAAGCGGTTATCCCACGAAACGGTATTTGCAAACGCAAGGAGAGCCGCCCATGCAAAATGAACCATTTCAGCTTCGTTATCTTCCATTGTTTGAACAGGATTTACTCGATACGGTTGACTATATTACCAATGTACTGCAGAATGAAGATGCAGCACAGCGATTAATCGATGACGTGGAAGCAGCCATCCTGAAACGGCTGGATAACCCTCTTTCCTTTGAGCCATATCACTCTGCAAAGAAAAGAGACTACCCTTATTACAGAATATACGTGAGAAATTACACAGTCTTTTATGTAGTAATCGGTAACGTGATGGAGGTTCGCAGGCTGATCTATAACGCAAGAAATATTGACAGCGTACTTTAAGACAAAACATATGGTTTATAAGCAGGCACCGGCAAGTGCAATGAAAATACTTGCCGGTGCCTGACGCTTTGTTATCCGGCACAATACTGACTAAATTTCTCTTCCTTCAGCAGACTTTCCCGTACTCCGGGCATTTCAGGGACTGCAAAGGGCATCTTAAAGGAAAATGGATTGAAAACAAAAGAGATTTCCTGTATTCTTTCAACGGAATAGCAAACTGATGGAGTGAAGGTTTGGAAGTAAACTTCCGGATTTGCCATGATGGCGCAATGGAAAACGCCAGGAAAGAGGAAGGAATGATCAGGCTGGAAAATATCACAAAAGAATACGATAACCGGATCATCCTGGACAATGTCTCCTGTGAATTTTCGGACAACAGGATATCCGCAATCATTGCTCCGAACGGCGAGGGAAAAACCACTCTGTTAAATATCATCGGTGGGATCACAGAGCCTGACCATGGCAAAGTGCAGAGAATGAACTGCGTCAGTGAACCTTCCACAGAAAATGGACATCCGGATACCCTCTGCAATGGCTTTTACTTGGGAGGGTAACTGCCTCTCTTCTGTTAAGGAGCACTGTTGTCCTGAGCCTCATCGCGGCAGCATATTTTGTCGCTCAGATTCGGATTTCAGTCAACATGACTTTGGTGTATGCCATATTGATCTCAACCATTGGAATGTATGGAATGGGTCTGATCATCGCCGGTCTGACTCTATTCTATAAAAAAATCGGAGCAATTCTTTCTCTGGTGCAGATGGTGTTATTATTTGTCACGGACACCATTCCCACCTCCGAAACTCTGAAAAAAGTAACAGGTATCATTCCGCTGACACTCTGCAATCAGTGCTTAAGACTGTCCGTCTCCGGAAATGATTCTTTTCTGTGGATCGTCAGACTGACAATCGTGTCAGCCGTCTGGGTGACTGCCGGAAGCTTTCTGTTCCACTGTTTCACGAAAAAAGCAAAGCGAAAGGGGAATATTTTATTCACATGAAATTACAAATATTCCGGATATCCGAGCCAAAAAGAGACTGAAGTCATTATTCGCTGTCACACAATAGATGCCGAGGTAAAAGCGGTTTCTGATTTTGTACGGCAATTCACCGTCTTGGTGGATTGTGAGGAAAACGGCGAAAAACGCAGAATTCCGGCAGGAAGCATTCCTGACAGTTTCCTGTCATTTCCGGCTTATCTCAGCCGCTGCCCTCTGAGAACTCCCACCTCCCGGCCAGAAACCGGACGGAAATAAAAATATAAAAACCCAGATATACCAGCAAATGGGCATTGTAATGTAAAACAGAATTGACAACTGTGCTGCCCTCCGCAGCAAATGTATAATATCTGCCGGCTGAAAAATCCAGCAGAGAAATATATTTTCCATTCGCGCTTAAGAATTCCATCGGCAGCATAAACAGCGGATAAAGGAAAAAAGGAACCGCACAGACACTTCCTCCCCTTTTCTGAAATATTGCAAAGGAATATACGATTGAATACGCAGCACACTGTACCAACAGGCCGATCAGCACATATCGTACAAAGAGAAACGCCATTATCACATACACATTGCCGCTTTGGGTACCCTCTTCATGAAAACTGAAACAGATAAAAAAAGGAATCAGCAGAACGAAAGCAGCAGAAACGCAGGTGGATATTGCCATGGTCATATAATCAATCAGTACCATCCTGCCTTTTTTTGCAAATTCTGGAAAGATAACTGTAATACGTCGTAAAAATACACACTCTGTGCTCCGCCAAAAGCAGCGGGACAAACATAAGCCATAAGACCAGATCATTTCTCAACAGCCTGGTATACGCTTCGACGCTCCCCGAATTCCCCGCATACATGGAAATAAGCAGGAAAAAAATCTGCAGAATCAGCACATAAAATGTCAGCCTGGAGGTATAAATCAGCCGCATTTTATTTTTTATCACCCGAAACGAACTCATCCCTTATCATTTCCTTTTTTCAGATAAATCCGTTCTGACATCATCAATGCCACGTGGCCGATGATCCCATACAGGCAAATCAACAGCAGAAATCCGAACGGACTGAAGCTTCTGTTATAAGGACGCATCACGACATTCGGGCGAAGCGCAGCCGGTAAGATAACATCCATCACAGTTGCCGCGACAAATGGCGTGACAAGCACCGCGATTTTGTTTTTCAGAAAAGAGGTGATTCCAAGCGAAAAAATGGTGAAGAAAAAATAATATACAAGATGCGATACGAATATCAGTGCAAAATAAAGGAATGGGCTCCTCAGGAAAAAGTCTTCTTTATAAGAAACGATTCCTTCCATATATTCCAGCGACAGGTCTCTTTCCGTAAGGAGAGCCGATATAACTGCAAACAGCAGCTCCGCAAAGCTTAACACAACTGTCCCGGACAGCGCAACTGCAAATTCCTTCTGCAGTGCATATTTTCTGTTCCCCTTACGGCAGGTGCAGAAATACCGGAAATGGCCGGTCTTTTCCGACAGATATGTATTCAGATAAGGCGCGGCGAGGAAGATCGGCGCCAGCGCCTGCGTCAGGTAATACGCATTTTTCCAGACTCTGTACATGTTGCCGTAATATTTTTTTGTGAAAATCACATCTTCCATGTTCCGCAGATCAGACGAAGCATTCACCGTCAGCGCCGTCTTTAAGCCGCTGTAATAAGCATTCAGAAACATAAGGCCGAATATGGCAGCAACAAGGATCAGGTTTGATTTTTTGAACAGGGCTCTTTTTATTTCGTTTTTCATTGCTATGATTTAGGCGACAAAAGGTAAGCACTTTCAGCCTGCACAAGAGCACCTTGAAAACTGAATATATTGTTGTAAAAGATGTCAAGCATTTTTGAAAATGTCCCGAAAAATCTTTAACATTAGCCCCGACT
>JAJPYH010000270.1 GCA_021205045.1 Lachnospiraceae bacterium
GTCAATGAGCAGTCAGTCAATGAGCAGTCAGTCAATGAGCAGTCAGTCAATGAGCGGTGGAATAACGGGTTGTTAATGAATGAACGGCTGGCAGGTGAACAGTTGTCAAATGAAGAATTGAACAGCGGCCAGCATGGAAATGAGAAATCCGTGAGCGATAAATCTGTAAGTGATAAATCCGTAAGCGATAAATCAACCATTGGTTCTCAGCAAGAGTCATCGGCGTATGATGTGATCGACAATTGGTTTGACATGCTGAAAGTCTCTGTCAATCCGTTGAAAACCTATTTTGTGTCTGATGTAACCTTTCGCTCGAAATTTCTCGCTGAAAATGACTCTTTTTTCACAGAGAAACTGGAAAGCTATTGGGCGGAGAAGCTGTCGGAGGTCATGAAGGAGCAAAGAAATGTGCATGCGCTGAAGCTTACACCGCTGATTCAGGAATGTGGTAAGAAAGCTTTTTTTTCAGATAAATTATGGTACATGGGTAAAATCCCCTGGTCTAATGAGGGGACAAAGCTTGTGGCCGGGGAAATCTGCCGTGTGACGTCGCTGCTTGAGAGAACGTCCAAAAAGGTGTTGATTCTGGATCTGGACAATACGCTTTGGGGCGGCGTTCTGGGGGAGCGCGGTGTCGAAGGGATAGAACTGTCGGACGATCATCTTGGCGCCGTTTACAAAAAGGTGCAGCGGAAGATTTTACAGATGAAGCGCTCCGGCGTACTGCTGGCAATCTGCTCCAAAAACAACCTGTCGGATGTGGAGGAGGTCTGGGAAAGACAGCCCCATATGCTTCTGAAGAGGTCAGATTTTGTGGCGGTCAGGATCAACTGGGCGGACAAGGCGGACAACCTGACAGATATGGCGAAGGAGCTGAATCTTGGTCTGGATTCCTTTGTTTTCATCGATGATATGCCGGCGGAGAGAGAGAATATCATAAGCCGGCTGCCGGATGTAGCCGTACCTGATTTCCCGGAAAAGATTGAAGGGTATCCTTCCTTTATGGATCAGGTTTATGAGCAGTATTTTCAGGCGCTGTATCTCACCAGAGAGGATCAGGAGAAAACCCGGCAGTATGAGGAAAATGCCAAAAGGCAGGAGGCTTCCGCCGGTCTGTCTTATGAAGAATTCCTGTGTTCTCTGCATTTGAAAGCAGAAAGGGTGCAGATGGATGAGACCAGGTTAGACCGGGTTGCTCAGCTGTTTGGCAAGACCAATCAGTTTAACCTGACGACTCACAGATATTCGCGGGCAGATCTTGAAAAAATGCTGCAGTCGCATTATGATATATACGCTTATCAGGTGAGCGACAGATTTGGGGATTACGGACTGGTGGCCGTGGCTGTTGTAGACACTGCCGTCCCTGAGATTGACAGCTTTCTGATGAGCTGCAGGATTATGGGAAAGCAGGTTGAGCAGTTTGTGATCGATGAGATTGAGGGTGATCTTTTACGAAGAGGCTATACTCATTTGAAAGCCCGCTACCTCAGGACGAAAAGGAATGCGCCGGTGGCAGAGCTTTATGAAAGCCTGGGCTATCAGGTGACAGCAGAATCCGGGAATGAGAAAACCTACAGCATTGATCTGACAAATCGTCCGGAAAGAAGGAATTATGTCAATCTTACAGAAACATGCATCGTGTTATGATTGGAGGCAAGCTTTCTATTATATATACCATAACAAGAGAAAACGCCATCTTAACAAGAAAATATTATCAGACCGAATCTATACTAACGACATTTTTATATGCAATGGTACATGAGACAAAAGGTCAGAAATCGAATGCGAGCTTTCGCATTTATGACCTTGGGGACCGCAACGGCATACCCTTTTGTCGCTTTAATCATGCAATACAGGAGAAAATAACATGAAAGAAACAATTTTAAAGGTCCTGGCGGCATCCATGAATATGGCCCCGGAAGATTTAAATGAATCCACTGTTCTGGCGGAGCTTCCCGATTTTGATTCGCTTCAGTTTATCATGGTGATTTCAGAGCTTGAGGAGAATTATCAGATTGAAATTCCCCTTGATCAGGCCCTGGAAGTGAAAACGGTGGGCGACCTGATTGCCTGCGCGGAGAAAAAATAAATGAATGTGAAAATGACTCTTTTACAAAAAGAGGATCTTGCCCTGGTGATGGACTGGCGGATGCGTCCTTATATTACAGAATATATGTATACGGATCCGGTTCTGACCATGGAAGGGCAGCTGAAATGGTTTGAGCGCGTTTCCATGGATCCAACCCAGAGAAACTGGATCATCCGCTACGAGGGGCAGCCCGCGGGCCTGATCAATATTGTCGATATTGACCGGGAAAATTCCCGCTGCGTCTGGGGATATTATGTGGCGGAGAAGGAATGCCGCTCTCTGAAGCTTGCCACCTACCTGGAGTGGAATCTGTATGACTATGTGTTTGAGACTCTTGGACTACACAAGCTGTGCAATGAGACCTTTACTGTCAATAAGCAGGTGGTCAGGATGCACCAGCTGTGCGGCAGTAAAGAGGACGGGGTTTTAAGAGACCATATCTGCAAAAACGGCATCTATTACGATGTGTCCATGGGCTCCATCCTGGCCGGGGAATGGGCGGAGAAAAAGAAGACTGTCAGGTATGAAATTTTCACTTTTGAGTAATTTATGGTAAACGACGTTAAGACGCGTTTACTATTACACGCAGTACTGGGGGAATTGCCATGAAACTACTGGACTACATGAAAAATAAAAAAACCTACCTGATCGCCGAGATGAGCGGCAACCACGGAGGCGATCTGAATAAGGCTCTGGAAATCGTACATGCCGCTGCTGAGGCCGGGGCGGACTGCCTGAAAATTCAGACCTATACGGCGGACACCATCACCATCAACTGCCACACGGAACCCTTCTGGATTCAGACCGGACTGTGGCAGAAGGAATATCTCTATGACCTGTATCTGAAGGCCTACACTCCCTGGGAATGGACGCCGGTGCTGAAAGAGGAAGCGGAAAAGTGCGGAATGGACTTTCTGTCCACTCCCTTTGACTTTACCGCTGTGGACTTCCTTGAGAGCGTCAATGTGGAATTTTACAAAATCGCCAGCTTTGAGATCGTAGATATTCCTCTGATCAAAAAGGTGGCAAAACTGGGAAAGCCCATGATTGTCTCCTGCGGTATGGCTTCTGTGGAGGAAATTCAGGAGGCAGTGGATACGGTGCACGCCGCAGGAAACCACAATCTGGTGCTGTTAAAGTGCTGCAGCGCCTATCCCACGGATTATAACGTGATGCATCTGAATACCATCACGGATATGCAGAAACGCTTTGGTGTTCCGGTGGGGCTTTCCGATCATTCCATCGGTACGCTTGCGGACATTGCGGCGGTGGCTCTGGGCGTTCCGGTGATTGAAAAACACATCTGCCTTTCCAGAGAGGACAAGACCGTGGACGGCGCCTTCTCTCTGGATCGGGAGGAGTTCCGCCAGCTTGTGACTGATGTGAGGGCCGCGGAGGCGGCGCTGGGCGGCGTGGCGTATGGCCCCAGCCCGGAGGAGACCCAGAGCTATGCCCACAGGAGAAGTCTGTTTGCGGTTCAGGATATCAGAGCAGGGGAAGCCTTTACCGCGGAGAATATCCGTTCCATCCGTCCGGCCTGCGGTCTGCACACCCGCTATTATGAGGAGCTTCTGGACAGCAAAAAGGCTGCCAGGGATATTCCCTTTGGGACACCTCTTTCCTGGGATGATGTTACGGAACGCTGAGAAGCAGAGCCAATATGGCGCAATGGCAGGAACAGGCTGGCATCCCTCAGAAGGAGTTGCCCGCAGGAAACCCTGTTATCAAAAGTCAATATTGTGCTAGAAAAAGCACATTTCTTCAATTTTACGAAATTTCATTCAGCCATAAAATAAGACCTATAATCCAGTGAACACTATGGAGGTCTTATTTTATTATGAAAAAAGCATTGATTACAGGCATTACCGGACAGGACGGATCTTATCTGGCGGAGTTTTTGTTGGAAAAGGGATATGAGGTTCACGGCATTACCCGCAGAGCGTCCATCTCCAACACGGCCCGCATCGATCACCTGATTGCTCAGAACGCTATTACGCTGCATGACGGTGATCTGTCCGATTCCTCATCTCTGGTTCGAATCATTAATCTGGTACAGCCGGATGAGATTTATAATCTGGCGGCCCAGAGCCATGTGCAGGTTTCCTTTGATGTTCCCGAATATTCCGGGGATGTGGACGCCATTGGTGTGCTGCGCATCCTGGAGGCGGTTCGCATTCTGGGCCTGACCAAAAAGACAAGAATATATCAGGCTTCCACCTCGGAGCTTTATGGGAAGGTGGAGGAGATTCCTCAGAGGGAGACCACACCCTTTCATCCCTACAGTCCTTACGCGGTGGCCAAGCAGTACGGCTTCTGGATCACAAAGGAGTACCGGGAAGCCTACGGAATGTTTGCGGTCAACGGAATTTTATTTAATCATGAGTCTGAGCGCCGCGGCGAGAACTTTGTGACCAGAAAAATCACCCTGGCGGCCGGCCGCATTGCGGAGGGCATTCAGGATCATCTGGAGCTGGGAAATATGGATTCTCTCAGAGACTGGGGCTACGCCAAAGACTATGTGGAGTGCATGTGGCTGATCATGCAGCAGGATGAGCCGGAGGACTTTGTCATTGCCACCGGCGTTCAGCACACGGTCAGAGATTTCACGGAGAAAGCCTTCGCGGCCAATGGCATCACCATTCGCTGGGAAGGAAGCGGCATGGATGAGAAAGGCTATGACGCGGCTACCGGCAAACTGTTAGTGAGCGTCAATCCGCAGTGGTTCCGTCCCACAGATGTGGACAATCTCTGGGGCGATCCCACAAAGGCCAGGACTAAGCTGGGCTGGAACCCGCAGAAGACCAGCTATGAGGAGCTGGTTCGTATCATGGCGGAGCATGACCGCGTCCTTGCAAAACAGGAGAGAGCCATGAAAGAGGCTATGGCGCATACCAATTAGGGAAGAAACGTAAAAGAGGTTATGGCGGCATAACAGAATAAGAAAGAGCCGTGAAAGCAGCTATGGCGGTATACAAAATAAGAAAGAGCCATGAAAGAGGCTATGGCGCGTACAAAATAAGAGAGAGCCGTGAAAGCGGCTGTGAAACATACAAAAACAGGAGATGAATTCTGAAATGATGGAAAAAAACGCGAAAATCTATGTGGCAGGCCACCGCGGAATGGTGGGCTCCGCCATTGTCCGGGAGCTGGAGCGCCAGGGCTACACCAATCTGATTACCAGGACTCATAAGGAACTGGACCTGACAAGACAGGACGATGTGGAGGCCTTCTTTGCTGAGGAGAAGCCGGAATATGTCTTTCTTGCCGCCGCCAAGGTGGGCGGGATTGTGGCCAATGAGAGCGCGCTGGCGGATTTTATGTATGACAATATGATTCTGGAGATGAATGTGATTCACGCGGCCTGGCAGAACGGCTGCAAAAAGCTGGAATTTCTGGGTTCCTCCTGCATCTATCCCCGCATGGTGCCTCAGCCCATGCAGGAGAGCTGCCTTCTGACAGGGGAGCTGGAGAAGACCAACGAGGCCTATGCCCTGGCCAAGATCTCCGGCCTGAAATATTGTGAGTTTCTCAACAGACAGTACGGAACCGATTATATTTCCGTGATGCCCACCAACCTTTACGGCCCCAATGACAATTATCATCCCACCCACTCCCATGTGCTTCCGGCCCTGATCCGCCGTTTCCATGAGGCGAAGGTGGAAGGAAAAACCTCTGTCACCTGCTGGGGAGACGGCAGTCCTTTAAGAGAGTTTCTGTATGTGGACGACCTTGCCAATCTGTGTGTGTTCCTGATGAATCATTACAGCGGCAATGAAACCGTCAACGCGGGAACCGGTAAGGAACTGACCATCAAAGAGCTGACGGAGCTGGTGGCCAGGGTGATCGGCTATGAGGGCGAGATTCTGTGGGATACCAGCAAGCCCAACGGCACGCCCGGAAAACTGCTGGATGTGTCCAAGGCCACAAAGCTGGGCTGGACCTATCGGACCGAGCTGGAGGACGGCATCCGCCTGGCCTACGAGGATTTTCTGAATAATCCTATGAGGGCGGAGAGATAAGCCTGCAGCTCCTTTCCGGTACGATTCCATGCGTGCGGAAAGGTAAGCTGACAGAACCCATGCAGTGAAGGAAAACTGCATATATAATGAGGTAACAACATGAACATTATCCTGCTGTCCGGCGGATCCGGCAAGCGGCTCTGGCCCTTGTCCAACGACATCCGCTCCAAGCAATTTATCAAAATTTTCAAAAAAGAGGACGGAGAGTACGAGTCCATGGTGCAGCGTGTCTACCGGCAGATCAAAACAGTGGACACAGACGCGGTTGTGACCATCGCTACTTCCAGGAGTCAGGTGTCCGCCATCCATAATCAGCTGGGGGAGGACGTGGGCGTCAGCGTGGAGCCCTGCCGCAGAGACACCTTTCCGGCCATTGCTCTGGCTACAGCCTGGCTGAAGGATGTGAAGGGCGTGGATGAGGACGAGCCCGTGGTGGTCTGCCCGGTAGATCCTTATGTTGACGGCAGCTATTTTGAAACCTTAAAGGCACTGAGCGCTCAGGTGGAAAAAAATGAGGCCAACCTGGTTCTGATGGGCATTGAACCCACCTACCCCAGTGAAAAATATGGCTATATCCTTACATCGGAAAAGGAGACAGTCAGCTCCGTGGACACATTTAAGTAAAACCCGGATGTGGAGTAGTACAGAGATTATATTTCCAGCGGGGCGCTGTGGAACGGCGGCGTCTTTGCCTATCGTCTGAAATATGTGCTGGACAAGGCCCATGAGCTGATTGATTTCACGGATTACGCCGATTTGTTTGCCAGATATGAGAATTTGTCCAAAATCAGCTTTGACTACGCGGTGGTGGAGAAGGAGCCCAGGATTCAGGTCATGCGCTACGGCGGAGAATGGAAGGATCTGGGCACCTGGAATACCCTGACGGAAGCCATGACAGAGCCTGTCATCGGGGACGCGGTTCTCAATGACTCCTGTGAAAATGTCAGTGTGATCAATGAACTGAACGTACCTGTGGTCTGCATGGGTTTAAAGGATATGGTGGTGTCTGTCAGCGCGGAGGGCGTTCTGGTGTCCGACAAGGAGCAGTCCAGCTATATCAAGCCCTATGTGGACAAAATAGAGCAGCAGATCATGTTTGCCGAGAAATCCTGGGGAAGCTTCCGCGTCCTGGATGTGGAGGATGACAGTCTGACCATCAAAGTGACCTTAAACCCCGGTCACAGGATGAACTACCACAGCCATCTGCGCCGGGATGAGATCTGGAATGTGATCTCCGGTGAGGGCGTGGTGATTGTGGACGGCATGGAGCAGAATGTGAAAGCCGGAGATGTGGTCACCATGCAGGCGGGCTGCCGCCATACAGTCAGCGCAGTCACGGAGTTAAAGCTGATCGAGGTGCAGTTGGGGAAGGAGATCAGTGTACATGACAAGCAAAAATTCGAGCTGGACATCTGATCGGGCCGCTGACCATAAGGGGACTGCGCCCTTCCTTCTTTCTCCTGCCGGAAAGGATTATCTCTGGGGCGGCTCCAGATTAAAGGAGCAGTTTTCCAAAAATATCGATCTGAATCCTCTGGCGGAGACCTGGGAGTGCTCCACCCATCCGGACGGCCCCAGTACGGTGGCTTCCGGAGAGTATCAGGGCCGTAAGCTTGACGAGGTCTTAAGAGCCTGTCCCTGGCTGAAGGGAACGCGCCATCAGAACACGGAGGGACTGCCGATCCTGATCAAGCTGATCGACGCAAGGCAGGATTTATCTGTACAGGTGCATCCGGATGACGCCTATGCAAAAACCCATGAAAACGGTTCTCTGGGCAAACTGGAGATGTGGTATGTGCTGGCGGCGTCCCCGGGGGCAAAGCTGGTGTACGGCTTTTATCATGACATGGAAAAAGAAACGGTCAGAGCCAGCATTGAGAACGGAACCATTCAGAAATATCTGCAGCGGATCCCCGTCAAAAAGGATGATATGTTTTTTGTCCCGGCGGGGCGGGTTCACGCCATCGGCGAGGGCGTGCTGCTGGCGGAGGTGCAGGAAAGCTCCAATCTGACCTATCGGCTGTATGATTATGGACGGGTTGACAAAAACGGCAGTCTCCGTCCCCTTCATGTGGAGAAAGCCCTGGAGGTAGCGGATTTAAAAGGCAGCTCCAGTCCCCGTCAGCCCATGCGCGTTCTGAAATTCCGCCGGGGGCAGGCGTCAGAATTCCTGTGCAGGTGCAGATATTTTCAGGCAGAGCGTATTTTAGTCAATACGGAGCAGTGCCGGGAGATGACATGCATTCAGACCGACAGCACATCTTTTCAGGTATACCTGTGTACAGAGGGCTGCGGCGTACTCTTCTGGAATGGCGGAATGCTGAATTTTTACCGGGGAGACTGTATCTTTGTACCCGCAGAATCTGCGGAGATAAGGATTCACGGGAAGGCGCAGTTCCTGAAAGTGGAATGTTGATCTGAAGGATGGAAAAACAGGATAGACTTCTTTTCCTTCGTGTGCTACAATATGCGAAAAGCGAGGAAGTCTGCTGCCCGGCATAGAGATTCAAAATAACAGGCAGCCGGTATTGATATCTATGAAACGCAATGAAACCGATATGGAAAAGGAAAGCTCCCGGGCTCTCGCTGTTGAGAACCTGAGGCAATTCCCTGATACGGAACATTTGTGGGCGGCTCTCGTGGAATTCGAGGGCCGTTCTTTTTTCACTGCCAAAAATCTGGAATTTACCTACACCATTAAGGGAGGAGAGCTTTTTGTCAGCCGGAAGGAAAAGTCCATCACAAGGGCCACAGTGGAGCTGGCCTTTCGGAAGGCTCTTGAATTAAAAGAGGCCGCCACCGGTCCCAAGAAGCTGGGGGTGTTCGGTGCCAGCTATCTGTACCCTGTTTTGATGGAACTGGGGGTCATCCCCCGCAGAAGCTAAGGGGAGGAAAGATGGATTCAGCTCTTTTTACCAACAGTCTGGTGCAGTCGTCAAGAATTATTTACACCCCTTCCGTATTTGCCAGAACCAATCTTTTGTATTTGCAGGAAATCGGTTCCTTAAAGGCCATCAGCCCCCATACCTCCGGCCGTTCTGATCTGTCCTCCTACCTGTTTTTTATTGTGCTGGAGGGGGCGGGAGAACTGACATACAACGAAGTTCTCTATCCCCTCTCTGCCGGGGACTGTGTCTTTATCAACTGCAAAAATCCCTATTCTCAAGGCTCATCCAAAGATCTGTGGTCATTGAAATGGTGCCACTTTTCCGGCCCCAATCTGGCCGGAATCTACAATAAATATGTGGAGCGGGGCGGATACCCGGCCTTTCACGCGTTTGATCCCTCAGCTTATGAGAAGCTGTTGGACGAGCTCTACGACTGTGCGGCTTCTGAAGCTTATACCAGAGACATGCGCATCTATGATAAGCTGGGAACTCTGACAACGCTCCTGATGGAGGAAAACTGGCATCCTGATGTGAAAACAGGCGCGTCCTCCGGCAGAAATATGCTGGAGATTAAGGATTATATTGACGTTCATTTTCAGGAAAAGCTTTCCCTGGAGGGACTGGCGGGTCTGTTTTTTATCAATAAGCATTATCTGGCCAGACGCTTTAAGGAGCAGTGCGGCACTTCTGTGGCTTCCTATATTCAGCAGGTGCGTATTACCCATGCCAAAAGCCTGCTTCGTTTCTCGGAACAGACCATTGAAAAGATCGGGGAGCAGTGCGGCATCCCTGATCCCAATTATTTCGCCAGAGTATTCAGGAAGGTGGAGGGAATCCCGCCGGGAGAATACAGAAAATTGTGGAAAGGGAAATAATACAACCGAGATATTTTAAAAGAAATTGGTGTTAGTCAGCAAAAGGGTCGTTCGATCAGATCAGCAGTAAGCCAGCCT
>JAJPYH010000099.1 GCA_021205045.1 Lachnospiraceae bacterium
TGTCCCAAAAAACGGACTTAAAGGCTTAACGACCCAATTACTGACTAACACCATTGATTAAAAGTGTGAAACGGAAATAAGCTTATATGCAGACTGCACTGAGCTTTTGAGATAGCAATGCGGGGCGCGGTGGCCATCTTCGGCTGCCGCGTTCCGCACTTTTTTCTTGCTCAAAAATTTTTTGAGAAATTTTCAAAAATCTTGCAACCAATCCACAGCATCCTTTACAGTGTAGCACAGCCCTTGGAGAGGGGCCATAAAAACTACCACTCTATAATACAAGGGATGCGACGGTTTTGCCCCCATGATGTGCTACATGGGATTTGAAAAGTTATACTACTCCTTTGCCTGTTTCACCACATAAGCCAGCAGATACAACATCAGGACAGAAGGGGATTATTAAGGTCGCCTGTTATTGAAGATAAGGCCGCTTTGATTTAGTCCCCATCCTGCGGAAAAGCCTTAGGGGCAGTCCGCAGCACGTTTTTGATACAAAGTATTTAATTTTTCACCAGCCTAACAACGGGCTGGATATAAAAATCCGTAGGTTTCACGGATTCAGGATATAGTAAAACGGCCCCAACGACATAGAATGATATTCATCCTAAGCCGACTGTGCAAAGCCCGCAGCAGTCGGATTTACTTTACGCCAATCGTCGGAAAGAATATCTGCCAATCGCCGGAAAAAATATCAGCCAATCGTCGGAAAATCCTTGAATTCATCATCATATTGGTGCATACTATGATTAAAGCAGTAAAAAATAACAGGATAGAAAAATGGAATCGGGGAGGTTCGGATGAAAAAATACAGAAAGCGAATTGCAGACGATATTCTGATACGTAAACTGGAGGGCAAAGGCGCGGTTTTGATTGAGGGGCCAAAGTGGTGCGGGAAGACCACAACTGCCGAACAGCTTGCGGCGAGTGTTCTATATATGGATGATCCGGAGAAAAAAGAACAGAACATTACAATGTCGGAGTTGAACCCAAAAAGGCTTTTAAAAGGTGCGACGCCGAGACTCATTGATGAATGGCAGCTTGCACCAAAGTTGTGGGATACTGTTCGGTTTGAGGTAGATCATCGGGGAGAGCTGGGTCAGTTTATACTCACCGGGTCTGCCGTTCCTGCAGATACCAGGGAAATTACGCATTCCGGGACAGGTCGCTTCACCTGGCTTACCATGCGGCCTATGAGCCTGTTTGAGTCCGGAGATTCCACGGGAGAAGTCAGTCTGAAGGATTTGTTTGACGGCATGACGGATGTTGACGGTGGCTCAGAGATGGATATTGACCGACTTGCCTTTCTTGTATGCCGCGGCGGCTGGCCGCAGGCACTTGATATGAGAGACGAGATTGCCCTTGATCAGGCTATGGATTATTATGACGCGGTGGTTCGTTCTGACATCAACCGGGCGGACAATGTACAGAAGAATCCGGAAAGAGTTCGCAGACTCATGCGCTCTTACGCGAGGAATCAGGGCTCTCAGGTACCGAATACTGTGATTTCTCAGGACATTGCGGTTAATGATGAAAAACCGCTGAATGAGGAAACGGTATCATCTTATCTTAACGCCCTGCGTAAAATCTTTGTAGTCGAAGATATGCCTGCATGGAACCCAAACCTGCGGTCAAAGACGGCAATTCACTTTTCGGATACCCGGTATTATGTTGATCCATCCATTGCTGCAGCCGCGTTGGGAATTGGACCGAACGATCTGGTAAATGATCTGAAAACTTTTGGCTTTCTCTTTGAAACGTTATGTGTGAGAGACCTGCGTGTATACGCGGATTCTATGGATGGAGAGGTTTATCACTACCGTGATAAAGACGGGCTGGAATGCGATGCAGTTATACATCTGAGAAATGGCAAGTATGGCCTGATTGAAATCAAGCTCGGCGGCGACAAATTGATTGAAGAGGGAGCGGAAAGTCTGAAGATTCTGCAGTCCAAAATCGATACAGACAAAATGAAAGCGCCGTCATTTCTCATGGTATTGACGGGAGTCGGGGATTATGCGTATTGCAGACAGGATGGAGTGCTTGTGGTTCCTGTTGGCTGCCTGAAAAATTAAAGTGAGAAAGCTGTACATTTTTTCGTATGTCTCTGCTGATCTGATGATGTACAGGGGCCTGAAAGAACAATATATCATAAATGAACAGGGGATGGAATGGTGTTGCACATTGCAGTCTGCGATGACGAACCGGTTTTTGCGGAGCATATCCGGAATTTGCTTGTTTCGGACAGTATTTTAAAGGGATATGAACTGAATATAGAGATTTATCAAAACGGCGAGGCGTTGCTTAAAGCGTGGAAAAATGGCTGTTCGTTTGATGTGATTTTCCTGGATATCCTGCTGGATGCGGGAATGCTGCAAAAGTGCATGCAGGGAGAAAGAATGCCGGAAAATCAGGATGGAAAGGAACCTCTGAACGGCTTTGAAACAGCTGAACTTTTGCGCAAAGCAGAGTGCGGCGCTCTTATTGTGTTTCTGACCAGCCTCTCTTCCTATGTGCAGAAGGGCTATGAGGTCAGGGCATTTCGATATCTGTTAAAAAGCCAGATGAAGGAAGAACTCGTAAGGGCGATGGAGGACTGCCGCAGGGAACTGGCCGCGGAGGATTATTTTCAGTTTACCTGTGAGCGGGAGAGCTGTCAGGTCAGAAAACGGGACATTTCTTACCTGGAGAGCGATAAGAGAATGGTGTATCTGCACACGGATAAGCAGACATATCATTTTTATCGGGAACTGGATGAGCTGGAGTCAGAGCGTTGCGGCGACGGTTTTTTGCGCTGTCATAAAAGTTATCTGGTGCAGATCCGTCATGTGGCAGGGTGGAAGGAAAATCAGCTGCGGATGGAGGATGGGACGGTGATTCCGGTCAGCAGAGCATACAGGGATGAAGTTAAGAGGAGGTTACTGCTGGGCGGAGTCGGATGAGAATGGTGCCAGGAGGAAAAAATGGAGATACAGTTTGGCATTTTTATATATATATTAGATCTGCTCTTTTATGTGATGAAATTATGTGTCGAAGCCCGTCGGGAGAGCGGTGCCTTTTCAAAGAAAGCTGCCGGGCTGTCCCGGCAGTTTCTGCGCTACCAGATTTACAGCATCGGCGTGATCAGGCTTTGCACTGCTGTGATTTCCGGTGTGCGGGGCGGAGGAGAAAGCAGTTCTCTTTTATTGTACGTGCAGATTTTGATGACAGAGGCACTGCTGTTTCTCTGTTTTCTGCCGATTCGGCCACAGGAGCTGGCGGGGCTGGTTGTGAACGGAAAGAGGAAGCTGAATGGGACGGAGACAGAACAGGATGAACGTTCTTTTTTGGAGCAGATGGAAAAGGAGATCGGATGGATATGGAATTTGTGTTTGTTTTTTCAGATGTTGTTGATGATATTTGCCTTAACGCTGCCGTTATATCTGTCTTTCGCGGTGGTTTGCGGTTTGTTTTTGATTTTCTTTGTCTCGGAATACGCGTATTGCCAATATCAGAAAACAACTGTGCTGGCCAAACAGGAAGCGGTTCAACGCCTGCGGGAGCAAAAGGAGCATTCTTACTTAAAGAGTGTGGACGAACAGTACCAGCAGACCAGGGAGCTGTGGCATGACCTGAAAAATCAGCTTGGGGTGCTGGAGATTCTGGCAAAAGACCACAGATATGAAGAGCTGGAGGAGTATCTGGACAGTTTTCAGAAGGATGCGGAGGCCAGGATGCTGCCCATTCGAAGCGGCTCAAGTGCCGTAGACGCGATTTTAAGCCGTAAAATTTATCAGGCAAAGAGAGAGGATATTTCTGTCACGGTGGAGGTCTGTCCGCTTTCGAATCTGAGGGATGCTGCAAATGATTTCTGCGCGGTGCTGGGGAATCTGCTGGATAATGCCATCGAGGCCTGTGAAAAGTCAGAGAACGGGCGGTTTATCCGGATTTCTATTCGCAGACAGGAGGCGTTTTACGATATTCGCGTGGTGAATTCCGTGCCGGAAGTCAGGAGCGAGGCTATGTCAGTATATGGGGACAGTGGAGCCGAAGCATTATTTTCAGTGAAACAGGACAAAGGAGTGCAGGAAGCAGGTTCCGGGAAAATGGATCATGGAGACAGGAAATTGGCTTCTGCGAAGAAGGACAGAGAAAATGTCGTTGGTCACGGGCTGGGGCTTAGGAGCGTAGAACGAATTGCCCATCGGTACGGAGGGAGCCTGGCCGTCAACAGAGAATCAGGAGTTTTTACGGCGGTGGTCAGGATGGAATTTGGAGTTTGACGAGTCGGGTTACCCCTTTTCTGGCGGCTTTGAACAGAAATCCCGAAAATGACATTTTTTCGGTTAAAAATGACAGAATCGTTCGAGGCATGCAAATGCCATGCTAAGATACAGGCGAAAGGGAGGAGGACGCCTGAGAATGAAGATATTGAGAAATTGCTGGATGTCCGTGAGATATGCCTTCCGATACGCGCCGGTGAATGCTGCGCTGCTGGTGTTGGGCTACAATATCCCCGGGCTTTTTTCAGGTCTGCAGATCGTGGTGATACAAAGGCTGGTGGACAGCGGCATTCTGTATGCGCAAAGCGGCGAAGGCTTTTGGCAGGTTTTATTTTATGGAATCTGCCTGGTGGGGATGATGTTTTCCTGGAGTGTGCTGCAGAAATTTGCGGGGTATGAGAGAACGCCTATCGAGGCAAAGCTGACGCAAAAGCTTTCACCCATGGTCATGAAAAAAATGGAAAATTTAGAGTACAGCGTTTTTGAGGATCAGGGGGTGCAGGAGGTTTTACAGCGGATGAGCAGGGAGCGGGAGCCGGTAAATACGCTGTGTGATGTTTTCATTTATACGGTTATGACGGTGCAGATGCTTGTATCCATCGGTTCCATGCTCTGGGTCTATATGACGATTTCCGTCTGGACAGGTCTGGGACTTATACTGCTGGCAGTGCCGATGATGTTTATGAATTATGCTTCCGCTTATATTGTGGATCAGGTGATGCGTGACACAGCTGGTCAGCAGAAAAAAATGTCTGATCTGAAAAATCTTCTCTCCAATAAGCACGCGCTCTATGAGATGAAGGTTTTTGACAGTTATGAACTGATGGAAGAAAAATGGAACCGATACAGCGGCGAGGTGCTTCAGGAAACCATGAAAGAGGGGCAGAAAGCAACCGTTATGAGCGGCGGCAGTCAGGTCCTTGGAATGGTATATTCGGTATTTCTGATTATTACGCTGGCATGGTCTTTTCTGCATGGAACGGTTACCCTGGGACAGTTTACCGCGGCCATCAATTCAGCCCCCTCCCTGACCACGAAAATCAAGAACTCCTCCTGGCAGGTGGCCAGAATGATGGAATACGCCAAACGGCTGGATAATTTCAGAGATTTTCTGGCGCTGCCTGAGAGAAAGGATCGAAGAAATGTGAATGCCGTCTCTCATCAGGATATTGCTTTTGAGGGCGTCAGCTTTACCTAGCATACGGCACCAGGCCGGGCTACGACGGAGAGACGCCGACAAAGGCAGCGGATGCGCAGTATACCTACACATTCGCAGACTGGACGCCGGAGGTATCCGAAGTGACCGGGAACGTAACCTATACGGCAACCTATTCCAAAACAGAAATTGTGGATCCTGAGAAATCAGACGAAACAGAAGGTACAAACACCGAATCGCCTACGGATAGTGAAACGACAAGCACGGAAAATAATTCCCCTGCAATTACGTCAGCTGAAACTGGTGACAACAGCCAGATGGTATTGTGGCTTGTACTCTTACTTGTATCTGGTATCGGCTTGTTTGGTACAGCTGCCTATAATACAAAACGGAGACGCAGCAAATAATCGCTGATCAAAGTTTGAGGAAAATTTAATCCCGCACATTCGCAAAAAATCCCTCCTGCCGGATACAGTGTATTACGACAGGAGGGATTTTTATAGAGAGGTAAAAGGATAACACAGATGAATGAACAGACAGAATCAGCCGGGAAGAAAGAGAGATTGCATTAACCATTTTAACAGGCGTTGCCATTTGTGTAATTGGCACCATGGATGCATATGAACGTTTCTTTTTCGATTCCAGGACATTCAGACGTGTAGGGTCAATCTTATGGCAGTTCCTTACTTGAAATTAATGGCTCCGATTCAAGAAAAATCTTAAATCGGAGCCATTTTGTCATGAAGTTATTTCGCTGTCAATATCCGTAATACGGAAGACGTCAACTGATTGATGCCGCTTCCCTGATCCATTTTTTGACCTGACGGATATCTACCTCCAGGATATCCGCGATTTCTTCAAAATCATCGCCTCTGTTATGAAGCTTGATAGCCGTGCGTTCAGATTGATATATTGCGCCGCGTTTCTCACCACGTTTCTCGCCACGCCTTTCGCCCTCATGATAAATTCTGCTGGCCTCTGTCTCAATAATTCTTCCTGCCATAGTCTCTCCAACTCCTTCCCTGATTCTGTCATATTTTGCCGCGATGCTTTTCAGTACCTTTCCGGACATGTCAACGATCATTCGATGCTGATATTCCGTGATCTGTCCGGCTTCCTTCAAATGCCGCAGCCTGTTCGTGATGTCAATATATTCTGTCTTCAGTTCCTCAAGCTTTTCTTCATTCGTATTGTATTCCGGAAAGCCCTTTTCATGTGAAAAAATGTAAAAGGGTATCAGCATGAAAAGCTTTCTCTCAAAGATTTCATCAATCGTATATTGCTGTGTCTTCAGCACCTGCACATCAAAGCTGGCGGAGCCTCCCGGCGTGTCGATCCTGATCTGCATCCGCTCCGGGGTGTTCCGGGTGCTTCGCAAAAACAGGATGCCGCAGTCCGGGATGGTGACATGCAGCGTGTTGCCTGTGATTTCTCCGTTGTCCAGGGCAATCTGGGTGGAGTACTCAAAGATCCTGACCAGCATGCTGCTGTCCGAGGTGCTCTGTATTTCCAGCAGGAAATGCCTTGGCACTGTGCCGGTTACGGTAAAGCAGGAGTCAGTGATGCGCTTTTCCACCTCTCCGCCCTGCCGGTTGAGAAAATGCAGGTCGGGGTAGAGTTCGACCGTTTCCTTTCCGGTATAATCCGTCCCAAACATCTCATTGACGATGGGGAGGATCAGTGGGGTGCAGTCGTTTAAAAGGGTGCGGAACACATCGTCATATGGTGTGCCCCGGCTTTTCCTCCCGGAGCCCGTGGATGCTCTGCTGCGTTTTCTCTTTCCTGGTGCGGTGCCTTGGGCCTTTTCTTCAGGTAAATTCGATGTCAGGTTTTTCTCAGGTAAATCAGATGCTACGTTTGTCTTTGGGAATTTCGTTTGCGGTTTTGTCTTCTGTGGAAGTTTTTGTCGCTTCATCCGCTCTCCTTCCCAATGTCCATGAGCGGAAGAGCAATCTGATCTTGCAAGTAATCAGAAACAATTTACATGGGTTTAAAGTCAGAATACCACAGATCCGATTATCTTTCAACGCTCAAACAGACATTTTTCGATATTTTGGGACAAATAATTTGCCCCTACCTTTAATAGGCGTGGGGAAGCGGATTTGTCACAGATTGAATTTATGAATTTTTTCTAAACAGTGATATGAGGGGTTTGGCGCAGCCGCCTGTTTGATCATCAGATTCATTCGCTCTTTTTCTCATAAATATATTTCGTGAATAGTAACATTTGGTGCAGAAAAATAAAGAAAAGGTCTTGACTGTAAACCCACTTGATACCTTAATATACAGGTAGAAAGATGATGCAGCATCTGAGGAATGAAAGAGTTTTCCAGGGAAAGTATTTTCTGGCAAAATACAGGAGCTGTGAAAAAGCTTCTATAGCACAGATTTGTAAAACGCTGTAGATTGTGCGCGATATCGAAAGTAGACTGTACACGATATCGAAATGAGAGGAGGGGGCGGCATGACGATCAAGGAAATCGAGATGCGGTCAGGAATGACAAGGGCGAATATCCGTTTTTATGAGGCGGAGGGACTGTTGCATCCGGCCCGCGGGGAAAACGGCTATCGGGATTATTCGGAGGAGGACCTGGAGATTTTGATGCGAATTCGGCTGTTCCGGACGCTTCAGTTTTCTCTGGCGGAGATCAAGGAGCTGCAAAGCGGAAGCATATCGTTAAGCCTGACGCTGGAAAAGCATTTACAGGACCTGGCGCGGGAGCATCAGGAGCTTGACAGAGCGGGGGAAACCTGCCGGGCCATGAGAGAGGAGGGGGCGGAGTATGACACCCTCGATGCTCAGCGGTATCTGGATGTGTATGAGCGGGTGGTGCGGCTGCCCGGGGATGAGGGTGAAGGGACAGGGATCTGCACAGCTGACGGTGGGGCAGGAAGTTCCCCCTGGGAGAGAGGGGAAGGAACAGGGGCTTCCACAGCTGACAGCAGGACTTTATCTTCAGAGGCTTTACGGCAGGAGGACAGGATTTCCGACTATGCCAAAACTCTGGAGCAGCCGGCCTGGATGCGGGAGGACACGGTAGAGCCGGTGCGGGCTCCCTGGCGGCGGTATTTTGCCCGCGCGCTGGATTTATCCATCTATGAGCTGTGCCTGAACGCGGTTCTGATGCTGGGTTTCCGCATCAACCCGGACAGCATCAATCCCGGTGTGCAGAACGGAAACTTCACCATCAGCGTCGTATGGGTTTCGGTTCTGGCGCTCGTTGTCATGCTGTTTGCGGAACCGCTGCTGTTATCTGTTTTTGGCACCACGCCGGGGAAATGGATGATGGGATTTCGGGTCACGGACAATGCGGGGTATCGGCTGTCTTATCGCGCCGCGTTTCTCCGCACCTGGAGGGTGCTCTGGCGCGGAAAAGGATTTGACATCCCGATTTATGGTCTTGTTCGGTTGTGGAAAAGCTATCGGGACTGTCGGGACGGTGAAACGCTGGACTGGGAATACGATACGGAGCTGACACAGAAGGATGAAGGCGTCTGGCGGGTAGTGGTGCTGGTGTGTGCGTTTCTGCTGGTGCCGATGCTTGACAACCTTGTAAGCATGGAAGCAACCATGCCCCGTTATCGCAGGGATCTGACGGCGGAGGAATTTTACAGTAATTTCTATCAGCTGGCTTCCTGGTATGGACTGCTGGATTCCAGTTATATGCTGGGCGATGACGGCAGGTGGTATGATTCCGCGGACAGCCTGGTTCTGACAGAAGTGGACAGTGTTACTGTGCGTCTGGGCGGCGCTCCCTCCTTTCTGGATTTTGAGCTGACACAGCAGGACGGCGTCGTCACCGGCGTGAGCTTTCATTATGAAACCACGGACAGTATGCTGTTTATTCCCAGCTACCAGGATCAGATGGTGTTGACGACTACAGCCTTTGCCTGCGCGCAGAAGGGCTTTGGCATTTTTTCCACTGCCAGGAAGCAGATTCTGAGTGTTGTCAATGCTTATCCCGGGGAGAGCTATACATGTACCTGCAATGGCATCACCATTGACTGTCAGGTGGAATACGATGGCTATATGATGCTTCCTTATGACGATATTCTGGTGCCGTCAGATGAGGTCAGCTATTCCCTTACCTTCAGCATCACAAAGGATGAGTGAAGCCTGCAGTTTTCAGGAGAAATGTTGCTGAAATATTTGGGGCGATGTATCGTCTACAACAGATAGGTTTTTATGTTATGCTGATCAGGTGGACAGACCTTAAAAAAGAGGTATGTCCACCTGATTTTTTTGAAGGAAATCAGTTGACTTCACAACTTATGTGTTGTAATCTAAGGGAGGCGAGGATGAGAAGAACATTTATAGAAGTGCCGTCATTCACAGAAAAATGGATGGCAGCAAGTTTTTCTGACGAGCATCTGCGAGCGTTGGAAAACTTATTATTAAGGTGTTAGTCAGTAATTGGGTCGTTAAGCCTTTAAGTCCGTTTTTTGGGAC
>JAJPYH010000027.1 GCA_021205045.1 Lachnospiraceae bacterium
TTGGGACATTTTCTCTTGTGGTATATAAGGACATTATCATAAATGGCTTATAAAGTGTTAGCTCATTCGAATAACAAATGTTGCGAAATCATTACAAATATGTTAAGATGGGAAAAGTCAGAAGACAGCAATGTCAGTTTTTTATCATGAACGACCATAATCATCTGCCGTTTATGATAAAGAGGATGCGCATGATCGCGCAGGGAATGACTGCTTACGCAGTCCGCGATCAGCGCAGCAGTAAGCGGCATAAAGTCATTTATGATAACCAGGCTGTCGAAAAGGAGGGCTGCTATGGAGGAAGACGCAAGAGCAGGAAGGAAATTCCACACGATCACCGTCACAGGCAGTGACCCGGAAGAGAAAACGCTGACTTTTCAGCTGAGGAATACGACGATTTATCTGATTGTGGCTGCGGTCTGCGCGGTTGTGGGAATCTTTCTGGGCATCATTATCTTTGAGACCAGACAGGTGCTTGAAATCACAGCGCGGACGACGGCAAAACAGCAGGAGCTGAGTGATGAATACACGCAGCTTGCCGCCCAGTATGAGCAGCTGGAGGGCCAGTACGCGGATGAGATTCTGGAAAATGAGGAGCTGACTAGTCAGGTATCGGCGCTGACAGCGACCCTGCAGGACAAGCTGGCGGCTGAGGAAACGGCCGCGGCTGAGGCTGAGGAGGAGGCGCTTCCCACAGGCTTTCCGGTGACCGGCTCCAGCACCCCGGCGGAGCTTCCCGAAGGGGAGAGCGAGCTGGACGAGGCTGTCTACTATGAGGGCAGCGAGGGCACCGTGGTGGTGGCCACCGGCACCGGCACAGTGGAACTGATCCGTGAGAATGCTTACGGCTACTATGAGGTACATATTGACCATGGCAACGGCTATGCTTCTATCTATACCAATACGGGCACGCCGCTTGTCAGGGAGGGAGACACTGTGGTGCGGGGTACGCCTTTATATCTGATCCAGGAAGACAATACCCTGATCAAATATCAGATTACCAAGGACGACGCGCTGATCAATGTCTACACGATTATGTCTGTGGATGGGTGAGCCTGTCACCAAGGCGTCCAAACACCAGCGCATAGCCATCGTCTCCATAATTCAGGGAGCGGTTCACCCGGCTGATGGTGGCGGTGGAGGCGCCGGTTTTCTCGGCAATTTCCAGATAGGTCTTTTTCTGGCTCAGCATGGAGGCCACCTCGTAGCGCTGGGACAGGCTTAAAAGCTCATTGACGGTACACAGATCCTCGAAGAAACGATAGCATTCTTCCCGGGATTCCAGGGTGAGAACGGCGTCGAAGAGATGATCGACAGCCTGGGTTTTTATTTTTTCATTCATAATAAATACTCCCGGTAATATCCGCGCCGGAGTCGGGCCGAACCATGAAGGCAGGGATCATCCAGCCTGTGATTCGCAGGGCACCGGCACTTTAACACTGTGAAATTTTAACTTGTGACTATCAGATACTATCACAGGAAAGCAAAAAAGTAAAGTACCAGAAGGAAAGCGCAAAAAGGAAAACGCAAAACAGGTGAGAAGATGACGATTAATACAGATAATTTACTGGAGAGCATTCTGGCAAGCCTTGACAGGGTGGATTACATCAAAGCGGAGGAAATTCCGGATATTGATCTTTATATGGATCAGATGACCTCCTTCATGGATGAGCGGCTCAAACCCAGCGCCCGCCATGAGGACACGGACAAAATTCTGACCAAGACCATGATCAACAATTACGCCAAAAACGATCTTCTGCCTCCGCCGGTCAAAAAGAAATATTCCAAGGAGCACATCCTGATGCTGGTGTTTATCTATTATTTCAAGGGCGTTCTTTCCATTGGAGACATTCAGAAGCTTTTGCAGCCTCTGACGGAGCGTTATTTTCACAATGAGCAGGGCGGACTGACTCTGGAGGAGGTCTATGAGACGGTTTTCTCCATGGAAAGCGGCCGGGCACAGGAGGTGAAGGAGGATGTGAAGACGGCCTATGAGAGAGCGTGCAGTGTTTTCACGGATGTGGAGGATGAAGAGGAAGCGGAAATGCTCAGAAATTTCGCTTTTATCTGCATTCTGAGCTTTGATGTCTATATGAAAAAGCTGATGATCGAAAAGATCATCGATGGACTGCCGGATCAGCGCCAGACAAAGAAACGGGAAAGAAAGCAGGGAGATACAAACGGATGAAATACCTGATGGATTTACACACCCACAGCGTGGCGGGAGGCCATGCTTACAGTACGGTGAAGGAAAATATGGAGATGGATTCTCTCCATGGAATGAAAATTTACGGACTCAGCGAGCACGCCCCCGCCATGCCGGGAGGCCCTCATGAGTTCTTTTTCGGCAATCTGAAGGTGCTGCCAAAAGAATATCAGGGCATGCGGGTGTTAGTCGGCGTGGAGGCCAATATCATGGATCTGGAGGGAAGTCTGGACTTATCGGAGGGCCGGCTTAAGCGCCTGGATTACTGTATTGCCAGCCAGCATATTTCCTGTGTGAAGCCGGGCAGCGCCAGGGAGAATACGGACAGCCTGATTGCAGCCATGCAGAATCCTTACGTGTGCGTCATCGGTCATCCGGACGATTCCAGATATCCGCTGGAGTATGAGCGGCTGGTGGAGGCGGCAAAGAAATATCATGTGCTGCTGGAGGTCAACAACAGCTCCATGAATCCCTTAAACGCCAGAAAAAACGCGGAGGAGAATATTCCGGTCTATCTGGAGCTGTGTAAAAAATATCAGGCGCCCATTCTGCTGGGAACGGACGCCCGTTACTGCGACGCGGTGGGGATATTTGACGCTGCGGATGTGATTTTAAAGAATGTGGATTTTCCGCAGGAGCTGGTCATCAACTCCAATCCGGACAAATTGTGGGAATATCTGAAGAATTATGACAGACAATCATAAAAATCCGGGAGCTGATACAGTCCCCGGAAAATTTTGCCCTTTTGTTTGTGATGAAGTTATGAGGCGTAGCCGCAGATGAAGTCCAGAAACTGCAGCGCCGCTTCCACATGTTCGGAATAGTACATGACAGAGAAAACGGCCTCCTCGCTGTAGTAGTAATTTTTATTAAATTCAGCGGAGGTGCAGACATAAGAGCCGGGCTCATCGGTGGTGCTGATGTATACGCCCACCGCTATGGGCTGCTCCATATCCTCCGGGGAAACGTGTCCTGCGGTGCCCTCGAAGAGCATATCCTCATATGTCAGTTCCTCATCCTCGTAGTATCCGCTCTCGATCAGCGCGTAATCTATATAATAAAAATAATCCGAATAGCGCTCAAGCTGTTCCTCGCTCATCACAGTGGTCAGGTCAATCAGTGCGTCCTCCTCGGCATAGCCGCAGAGCGTCTCCTCGTCCGCAACCATTACATCCAGCTCCCTGGCCGCCAGGCGGACGGCCAGCAGTTCAAAAGAGGTATACTCCTCGGTGTCCTCTGTCACATCCAGCCCGGCCTCAATGGTCAGGCTCTGACCCTTTTCCACGCCTATGAATTCTTCCACGGAGGAGACATATTCGCTGTCGTCATAGACGGTGGCGCAGTTCAAAAGCTCTACGAACAGCACACTTTCATCCTGGTGGGTGACATCGAAGACGATCCAGATGACGGCGATCAGCCCGAGGGTGCCGCCGATGACGTGCCAGTGGTAATAATCCCAGAAATATTTCCATTTCTCTTTGAAGGTTCCGTTTTTGATTTTGTCCCGTTCTTCCTTAAATTCATCCATTACAGCCATAAAAAGACAGCCTCCGTGATTTTCTCATTTGAATGGGGCGCTGGCCATGCTCCCCGATACTATGTTTACTCTAAACATTTTTATTTTCATTGTCAATGAAACAAAAAGAAAGTTCATAAAATTACCATAAGATACTGAGAGCAGGAACAAAATTTCATAAAACATGTAAAAATTCGTTTCCTTTTCCGTGGAGGATGTGCTATACTGTACGCTAAAGGGCTGTGATTCGCGGATGGCGCTTTTCCGATGGAAGGGTTATGCGGGGAGAATTCCCTGAAGGGAGAAGAGGCCGGGAATGGCAGCCGGTATTGTACGGCGGCAGCGAACGATATAGGATTGTCTGCTGTAAATGATGAGAAGGAGCAGGATGATGAACGAAACATACGTAGAGTGGCTGGTAGACAGGAAAATGACGGGCAAGGGAAAGGCACTGCGCGCAGGCTGCATCGTGCTGATCGTGCTGGCGGTGCTGCTGTATCTGATGACGGCGAGCGCGATTGCGCTGTTTTTGATCGTTATATTTGGTATTGCCACCTGGTTCGCGTTCCGCTACACCAAGGTTGAATATGAATATTCCTATGTAGACAGGGAAATTTCCGTGGACAGGATCGCCAATAAGACCAGCAGAAAGCGGGTGGCTGTCTATGACCTGGGCAAGGCGGAGATCATTGCCCCGGAGAAGTCCGTGCACCTGGACGGCTTCCGCCACAGGCAGTACAAGAAGGTTGACTATACCAGTAATTCCGGCCAGCCGGAGCATCCGATCTTTATTATGTACTACAACACCGGGGTTCAGGTATATTTAGAATTGAATGACGAATTTGCCAACGCGCTCTATCGGGCAGCGCCCAACAAGGTTTTTCTGGATTGATTTTCACATAAAACAAGGCGGGGGCTGCCTTGTTTTATGTCATTTTTTGCTGTTGACATTTATAAGACAACTCAATTATACTCGTTTAATATATCAAAATACCGGGCAGGAGGAGAACATGGGCAAAATTATAGGTGAAGGCATTACTTTCGACGACGTACTGTTAGTTCCGAGCTATTCTGAGGTGATCCCCAATCAGGTGGATGTTTCCACGCAGCTGACAAAGACAATCCGGCTGCGCATCCCCATGATGAGTGCGGGCATGGATACCGTGACGGAGCACGCCATGGCCATTGCGATGGCGCGCCAGGGCGGCATCGGCATCATTCACAAGAACATGTCGATCGAGGCGCAGGCGGAAGAGGTGGATATGGTGAAGCGCTCGGAGAACGGCGTGATTACCGATCCTATCTATCTCTCTGAGGATCATACGCTGGCGGACGCGGACGCGCTGATGAGCAAGTTCAGGATTTCCGGTGTTCCCATCACGGAGGGCAAGAAGCTGGTGGGCATCATCACCAACCGGGATCTGAAGTTTGAGGCTGACTACAGCCTTCCCATCAGACAGGTCATGACCAGTAAAAACCTGGTCACAGCCAAAGAGGGGACAACCCTGGAGGAGGCCAAGGCGATCCTGTCCAAGGCCAAGGTGGAGAAGCTTCCCATTGTGGACGATGATTTCAATCTGAAGGGCCTGATCACCATCAAGGACATTGAGAAGGCGATGAAATATCCCAATGCGGCCAAAGACGCTCAGGGGCGGCTGCTGTGCGGCGCGGCGCTGGGCATCACGGCCAATGTGCTGGAGCGGGCCGGGGCGCTGGTGAAAGCCCATGTGGACGTGGTGGTTCTGGATTCCGCCCATGGTCATTCCGCCAACGTCATCCGCTGCGTGAAAATGTTGAAGGATGCTTACCCTGAGCTTCAGGTGATCGCCGGCAATGTGGCTACCGGCGAGGCCACGAAAGCTTTGATTGAGGCCGGCGCGGACGCCGTGAAGGTGGGCATCGGACCCGGTTCCATCTGCACCACCCGTGTGGTGGCCGGGATCGGCGTTCCCCAGATCACCGCGATCATGAACTGCTACGCCGTGGCGAAGGAATATGGTATTCCGATCATCGCCGACGGCGGCATCAAGTTCTCCGGCGATATGACCAAGGCTCTGGCGGCCGGCGGCAGCGTGTGCATGATGGGTTCTCTCTTCGCAGGCTGCGATGAGGCTCCCGGTGATTTCGAGCTTTACCAGGGCAGAAAATATAAGGTTTACCGCGGCATGGGTTCCATCGGCGCCATGGAGAACGGCTCCAAAGACCGCTATTTCCAGACCGACGCCAAGAAGCTGGTGCCGGAGGGCGTGGAAGGCCGGGTGGCCTACAAGGGAAGCGTGGAGGATACGGTGTTCCAGATGATCGGCGGTATCCGCTCCGGTATGGGCTACTGCGGCGCGGCCACCATTCCTGATCTGCAGGAGAACAGCCGCTTCATCAAGATTTCCGCGGCGGCCTTAAAGGAAAGCCATCCTCATGACATCCATATCACCAAGGAGGCGCCCAACTACTCGGTGGATCAGTAGGGAGAGACTGTTCTGAGGCAAACCTCATTCCGGTGCGGTTTTTGCCGGTGGACAGGCAATAAATGAACAAAAACTTTCACGCGACTGGCGGAAACCCGAAAAGGTGCAGGAAAACCTGCAGGAAACGTAAAAGAAGAGAAAGATAAGTTACCAGGACGCTTTTGCGCATGTGAGGCACCCGCAGAGTGTTTTGCAGGGAAAGCGCTGTGAACGGTAACAGAAAAAAGCCGACCGCCTGGGCGATACCAAAATAGAGATATTTTCGTGTCGTCCGGGCGGTTTTTTTTACAGAGTTTTACAGATCAACGATAAGAGCAGGGGGCAACAGCTGTCGGATTTTGCGATTCCGTCAGCGAGCGTGTCCACTTTGCAGGAAATATGCAGGAAAAATTGCAGGAAAATTGCAGAAAAAATTCAGGAAAAGGAGACTGACTATGGAAATCAGAAATCTGGCACAGGAGCTTGCCGCAAACCCCTATCCCGGCAGAGGCATCGTGATCGGCCTTTCCCCCGACGGAAAAAAAGCCATCGCCGCCTATTTTATCATGGGTCGCAGCGAAAACTCCAGGAACCGCGTGTTTGTGGAGGAGGGGGAGGGAATTCGCACTGAGGCTTACGACCCCTCGAAAATGGAAGATCCCAGTCTGATCATCTACGCTCCGGTGCGGGTGCTGGGCCAATACACCATTGTGACCAACGGCGACCAGACGGACACAATCTATGACGGCATTGCCGCGGGCAAAACCTTTGAGCAGTCCTTAAGAACCCGTCAGTTTGAGCCCGACGGCCCCAACTATACCCCTCGTATTTCCGGGATTCTGGACATCCACGACAACACCTTCGGCTATGCCATGTCCATCCTGAAATCAGCCAACGGGAACCCGGACGCCTGCGACCGCTACACCTACGCCTACGACGCGCCCCTTACCGGTGAAGGCCGCTTTATCCACACCTACAGAGAAAACGCAAACCCCCTTCCAGGTTTTGAGGGAGAACCCAAACGGGTGGCGATGATGGACGACATCGATGCCTTTACCGATCTGCTCTGGACCAACCTCAATGAGGAAAATAAAATTTCCCTCTTCGTGCGCTGCATCGACATTGCGACCGGCACCTGCCAGACCCGTATCCTGAACAAAAATATAAAATAAGATGTTAGTCCGTAAATGGGCCGTTCTGGCCAAAGTCAGATATATCAGGCCGTGCATATAGAACCTTCTGAAAGCCAGATTTGTATCACCGACCCAAATCTGGACCAGCACCTAAAATAATAAGGGTACGAGAGCATAAAGTGTGAAAAAATCCGTGCATCTTTTTCATCATGAGATGACATAATAGCGTCAAAAGGCCATAAACCAGGGTGTTAGCCATACCCATAGCTACGCCCCCTAAAATCAACCAAAGCAAAGTATTTTAATGAACCAGCCCAGGCTCATTGAAAATAATTGCATCAAGGCAGGAGCAGTCATGAAAAAAAGATAAGGCGAAGATTAACGATGAGTTTTTCGCCGTTCTTTTTTTCATGATTGCTCCGGAAAACGAAGGAGAATACACAATGAACGAACTACAATTAAAATACGGCTGCAACCCCAACCAGAAACCCTCCCGGATCTTCATGGAGGACGGCAGCGACCTTCCCGTGACTGTCCTGAACGGCCGTCCGGGCTATATCAACTTTCTGGACGCTTTAAACGGCTGGCAGCTGGTCAGCGAACTGAAAAAAGCCACCGGCCTGCCTGCGGCCACATCCTTCAAGCATGTTTCCCCCGCCGGAGCGGCCGTGGGTCTGCCCCTGACAGACACCCTGGCAAAAATATACTGGGTGGACGATCTGGGTGAGCTGTCTCCGCTGGCCTGCGCATACGCCAGAGCCAGAGGGGCGGACCGCATGAGCTCCTTTGGCGACTTTATCGCTCTGTCGGATGTATGCGACAGGGACACCGCCAGGCTGATCAAGAGGGAAGTGTCGGACGGCGTCATCGCCCCGGGCTATACCGAGGAGGCCATGGAGCTTTTATTGCAGAAAAAAAAGGGCGGCTACAACATCATTCAGATTGACCCGGATTATCGGCCGGCCCAGGTGGAGCATAAGCAGGTGTTCGGCGTTACCTTCGAGCAGGGCAGAAACGAGCTGGACATCAACGGCGACTTCCTTTCCAACATTGTGACGGACAATAAGGACATCCCTCAAAATGCGCTGAACGATATGAAGATTGCCCTGATCACTCTGAAATATACCCAGTCCAACTCCGTCTGCTATGTGAAGGACGGGCAGGCCATCGGCATCGGTGCCGGTCAGCAGTCCCGCATTCATTGTACCCGTCTGGCAGGGCAGAAGGCGGACAGCTGGTATCTGCGCCAGGCGCCTCAGGTCATGAATCTGCCCTTCCTGCCCAAAATCAGCCGGCCCGACAGGGACAACGCCATTGACCTGTATATCGGCGATGAGTACGAGGATCTTCTGGCGGACGGGAAGTGGGAGCATACATTTACCGAGAAGCCCCCGGTATTTACCAGAGAGGAGAAGAGAGCCTGGCTGGACGGACTGACGGATGTGACCCTGGGGTCTGACGCCTTTTTCCCGTTCTTTGACAATATTGACCGGGCGTACAAGAGCGGCGTCAAATATGTGGCCCAGCCCGGCGGCTCTGTCCGCGACGACGCGGTGATTAATCGCGCCAATGAGCTGGGAATGGCCATGGTGTTCACCGGAATCCGGCTGTTCCATCATTAAATATGATACAGGGAACGGGGAACAGCGAAAGGAATGGGATAGCGGCTTCCCGTTTCCCTGACAATTCGGAGGATATGTTTATGGTAAAAGCCGTCATTTTTGATCTGGACGGTCTGATGTTTGACACGGAACCCATGTGGACCACCTTCTGGAGACCGGCCCTGGAATCCCTTGGGCTTCCATATCATGAGGAGCTGCCGGACGCTTTTCGCGGAACGGCGGGGGAGAGCAGCCGCAGAATTCTGCGCTCCTTTTACGGGGAAAATGTGGACGCGGACGCCATCCTGCAGCGGTTCAATGACTGTGCCAGGGAAGCCTTCAAAAAACCGGTGCCCAAAAAGCCTGGTCTGGACGAGCTGGTGAGCTGGCTTGCCGGACAGAACATTCCCATGGCGGTGGCTTCCAGCAGTGAAAGGGAGGTCATTGAGCGGCATCTTGTCAACGGAAATCTGGAAAAGTATTTTCAGGTGATTGTCAGCGGGCATGAGGTGACCTGTTCCAAGCCGGACCCGGAGATTTTTTATCTGGCGGCTTCGAAGATGAATGTCAGTCCTTCGGAATGTCTGGTGCTGGAGGACAGCCACAATGGCGTGAGGGCGGGAGCCAGAGGCGGCTTCATCACGGTGATGGTGCCGGATTTACTGCCTGTGACGGAGGAAATGAGGGGCCTGTATACCGCGGAGTGCGCGGATCTGCGTGAGGTGCTGGAAATGCTGAAGGCGGGACGGCTTTGAGCGAATCTCATTAAGAAGGGGGACTGATTTTGGCCTGTCTGCATAAGATGAAAGGGAACGCAGCCCGGACTTGTGAAAAGTGGTAAGATATGTATGTCAAGCATTTTTGAAAATGTCCCGAAAAATCTTTAACATTAGCCCCGACT
>JAJPYH010000259.1 GCA_021205045.1 Lachnospiraceae bacterium
GCGCTATACTCTCCGCACCTGCATTCATTCTGCAATTCTGCGCTGTACTCTCCGCGCCTGCGTTCAGCTCGCACTGCAGCACCGTCCTCGCATTGGCGTTCAGGTTTGCAAGAAAGCGAATAAAAACATATCGGACGCTGCCGTCCGGATGCCTGGCGGTCACCCTGGCCTGCACCGGCACCGGAGTTCCCCCCTGGTATACACGAACACCCTCCGCCGATGCCATCTCTCCTTTTTTCACAGGCAATCCAATAAAACAAGGCTCTGAAATCCTCGGATAGCGATACAATTTTTCAAAGATCAGATCAAACATAAGCTGCCCCTCTCTTCTGGTTTTATGATATGGTTCAGTATACACAAAAGAACAGAAATTCTCAATCAGAATCTGAAAATCCGTTTATGCCTGCCAGGAGCTTTTAAAAGAACAAAACGGTTCCGGAAAGTCAAAAAATAAGCACCTCCTCCATGGAGATGCTTATCAAACCTGTCTTATTTAACTTTTATCATTCCCGGAAAGCTCCGGGATCCATTTCCTACTCCTGCTTTGTGACATACTCCGTGGCCACATAACCTATGGAACCATTATACTTAACCTTGGAAAAGCCGCCGGTTACATCCTCAATCCACTCGAGCGCCTCGCCCTCGGTAACCTGCCCCAGTTTGTCCGCATCCGCGCTGGCCGACGCACGCACATTCACCGTGGTATTCGCCACCACATATCCGTTGGTGGGCTCATCATCGGCGCTGCTTATAATGGTCAGATAATCGGTCTTGACGTATGCTTCCTGGCCCTGATATTCAATCTTGGCCCAGCCATTGACCCGGATCTCAATCACATCCAGCGTTGTGCCTTTCTGGATCGTGCCCAGCTTATCTGCCGCTGTGCTGTCAGATGACCTGACATTGATGGTTTCCGTTGTAGTAGCCTTACAGGATTTGGCTACAATCGTCTCATCACTGCTCTCACTGTCTTCCGAAGAGCCGTCCTCTGAATCCTCCCCGTCTGAAACGCTTGCCAGCGCCGTACCCACAGCATCGCGGATCTGATTGACCATCACCTCCAGATAGGTGGCAATTTCACTGTCATTCTCCACCATCTCCTGATATTCCTCATCAATGGAATTCAGCAGGTTGATCACAGATTCATCAGAATTCAAAGCATCAATGTAAGCTGTCTCCTCATCCGTCAGAGTGTCTTCATTAATGTAATAACTGCCATCCTCATCCATGCAGACATAGAGACAATAAATTCCCGGAATCAGAGTCTCCAGTCCGGGAAACTGCGCTCTCGCCGCAGCATACACCACATAGCTGTTCTCCACCGGTCCCAGCTTGGTAAATACATTGTATTCAGGAAAAGTCTCAATATACTCTCCCAGCTCCTGAATCCGGATTTTCTCCGTATCGGTCACATTGCTGCAGATCTCCACCATGGTGTCCACATCGCCGTCCGCCAGGGCATTGAGATATTTCTCAATCAGTTCATTGATTTCCGGATATTTGTCCGCTTCCAGAGGGTTCTCCACACTGACTGCCGCTACGGCTGCCTCAGTAACGAGCTCCTCTTCCGCATTCTCAGCGACTTCCGTCTCCTGCTCCGTTACTGCCTCTTCGACGTCATTTTTATGATAGACCAGCATACCAGAAACAAAGACAGCTACTGCCAGCACGATAATCACTGAGAGTATAAGCATTCTTTTTTTCATAGTAACCCCATCTCCTGCAAAAAGATCCCCTCAGACAGGAAGCGGCGAAACGTGTCCGACAGGAATCGAACCTGCATTAAAGGCGTCGGAGGCCTTCGTTCTATCCATTAGACTACGGACACAAAGTTGTAATATGTTACAAAAGTATTACGCCGCTTCCTGAACATAATAGCACAGAGTTTCTCCGATGTAAAGCACTTTTTTTCATTCCATCAGATTTTCATAAACCCTGTTACTATTCAAAGCTGACTTGAGAGATACAAACAGGCTTGTCAAGCGCAGTTTGCCTGCCTGTAAGAGGCAGGTTCTATCTCGCTTCAAAGATTCCACCAGCTTATATATCCGCGATCTCCAGCCTGCCCTCCCCCGAATTGTAATAATATACATGATCCGACAGAATCTCCTCCCGGGGCATCTCACAGCGGTTCACATCCCGTACCGTCCTTTGCAGCAGCTCCCGGCTGAAGGCCCTGCTGGCCGGCACAAACAAAACCTCATGAATAGAGGAGGGCAGCAGATAGAATTCCTCTCCGGCAGCCTCATACAGCTTTCCTGCAACACCGGGCAGAAAAGCCGTGACTGCTCCCCAGACGCCGGTGCGGTTGGACAGCACATGGAGGCCGCTGTTGCTGTGAGGCATGGGCTTGGGAAATGCCAGAAGCTCATGCCTGTCCATCACCTCCTCTATGGAATTCCAGTAAATTCCGTCTCTCTCAAGGCTGTTCTCCATCGCGCGGGAAAAGACTTCCTCTTTGGACACTCCCCAGTTCAGCAAATGCTCTTCCCTGATCATAACCATTCCCCGAATGCTCGCGTCTGCCTCCTCCACCAGGTAGTAAGCCGTGATCGCCAGATCCAGCACCGGGACAAAGGGCGTCTGTTCCAGCAGTTCTAGGTTTCTTTCCCGGTGAAATATTCTTACGAACAGTTTCTTCGACGCCGACTCAAAGATCTCCATGTCTGAAATATTCCCCTTCAGCACACTGAAAGTGTCCTTTGATTCCTCCTCATAGATCGTCCACAGTCTCTCAGCAATCTTATCCAGAGACATGCCCCGGCTGAAATCCTCATAAACATTTTCCAGATAAATCACCGGCGAGCAGGAGCTTCCCTCCTGTTCCATCAGCAGACCCCACCAGCGCTGTCCGTTCAGCTTTTGCTTATCCACCAGGCTGATTTTCATATTTCCTCCGGCCTGCTCCCTCATCAGATGTAAGATTTCTTCTCTGAACTCTCTGTAATACATAGATTTCTCCTGAATTTTTTGTCATTGCGGGCTGTCCTGATGACAGATGATAATTCTCAGTTCACAATTGCTTTCAGGTGCCTTCGATTACACTTATGTGTATTATAGTAAACGACTTTATGTCGTTTGCTATAAAAAGCCTCAGCCGCGAACAGGATTTTGAGTTTATATATCAACGCAAAAAGGACAGCAGGTTACCTCCTACTGTCCTGAAAGCCTCAGAAAATATCTGAATACATGATTGCTCCGTATGCCATATATCTCACGCCATGCCTGAAGGATCCGTTTCGTAAAGGAAAAATCCATCGGCACATCAGCATTTATGCTCTGGATAAATACTCCTTGGTGCGGGTGTCAATCTTGATCACATCGCCGTTATTGATAAAGATCGGAACCTTGCGGGGCGCGCCTGTCTCCACTGTGGCCGGCTTGGTCACGTTGGTAGCGGTATTGCCTCTTACACCGGGCTCGGTGTCTGTTACCTCCAGCTCCACAAACAGCGGCGGCTCAATGGAGATTACCTTATCCTTGAAAGAGCAGATCTTGCAGATCTCATTCTCCTTTACAAACTCCATGGCGTCTCCCACGATCTCGCTGCTGTACTCAAACTGATCATAGGTCTCCACATCCATAAAGCTGTACATATCGCCGTCTTTAAACAGGAACTGCATATCCTTCTTGTCAATGCGGGCAAGAGGATACTTGTCGGAAGGGTTAAAGGTGTCCTCAACAACACCGCCGGAGATCACGTCCTTTAACTTGGTCCTCACAAACGGAGAGCCCTTGCCAGGCTTCACGTGTAAGAAGTCCAGCACCATATATACGCTGTTCTTGTACTCAAATGTAATTCCTTTTCTGAAATCACCTGCATTTATCATAGCTTTTCCTCCTGAAGTTGTAACAAATATTCCTCATCCAGTCTACACGATTGTATGGGTTTTTTCAACTGTTTTTTTATTTCACACAAGTTTTTCGGGACGGTTGCGGTTCTGAATGATTTCAAGGCACAGGTCGATGGCGTCCAGATAGCCCTGAAGCCCCCTTCCATAGATCTGGGAATCACAGGCGTCCTTCGTGACAGAATTGCTCCGAAAGGCCTCTCTCTTCGTAATGTCCGAAATATGTATCTCGATTTTAGGGACAGTGATGCTGGCCAGCGCGTCCCGAATCGCGTAGCTGTAATGGGTATAAGCGCCGGGATTGATCACGATCCCCGCCGTGGAATCAAAGTAAGCCTCCTGGATTCTGTCGATAATGGCTCCCTCATGATTTGACTGGAACACCTCAATCTCCACTCCGGCCTCTTTGCCCTTATTTTCAATCAGATGTAAAAGATAATTGTAATCCTCATTTCCATAGACACTCTTTTCCCTGATGCCCAGGAAATTAAGATTGGGCCCGTTGATCACCAGCAGCTTCATTTTCTTCCTCCGTCTTACTGTAAAAAGTCCCGCCGGGCTGGCAAAACCCGTCATTTCTGTTTTTCACTGCCCTGTAGGCTTCCTGTAATTCTCTGACCAGGCGCTTGATGTCCCAGTCATCCACCTGCAAAATGTAATCCGCGGCCTGCCGATAGATGGGGTCTCTCTCTCCAATCATCTGCTCGATTTTCGCTCTGGGATTATCGCACTGCAGCAGCGGCCTTGTGGTATCCTCCTTCAGGCGGTCGTAAATGGTCTCCGCCTGCGCCTGCAGATAAACGGTAAAGCCAAGCTGCTTCATAAGCCGCCGGTTTTCCTCCAAAAGAGGCGTGCCCCCGCCCAGCGCCAGCACACGGGGTTCCTTTTCCAAAAGCATCGTCTCCAGACACTCCGTCTCCTTTTGCCTGAAATAAGCCTCCCCATGGACGGCAAAAATCTCACTGACGGTCATCCCCTCCTTTTGCTCAATCCACTTGTCCGTATCAATCAGGCATTGCTGCAAGGGATAACTGACGGCGCAGCCCAGGGTACTCTTGCCGCTTCCCATATATCCTATTAAAATCAAATGCTGTTTCATCCTGGAGCTTCATCCCCCCTCTTTCATTCTCCGGTCGTTTCATCTTACCGTTCCATCTCTTTTATCAGTCTCAGGCCATTTCATCCGAAAGTCTCATTTCTTCCTTTAATCCCCGGTCATTTCATGCAGCATTCCCATCTCTTCCTTCAATCTCCGGCTGTTTCATCTGACAGTCCCATCTCTTTCTTCAGTCTCTGACGCACCCTGTCCACGGCCTCAGCGCCGACTTCCATCTCATTCCATAATTCGTAGGCGATCACGCCCTGATAAAGCAGCATATTCAGCCCGTTGTACGCCCTGCCGCCAGCCTGTCTGACCAGCTGCATAAATTTTGTGTCATAAGGATTATAGACCAGATCAAAGCCTGTATGAATTCTCTCATAAAAAGCAGGATCCTCAATCACCGCCCGATCCACATTGGGACTCATGCCAATACTGGTAGCCTGAATACAGAGAAACTTCCCGTCAGGAAGCCTGGAAGAATCCGAAAGACTTCCGGCTGTCATCTGACACTCCGGATAAAAGCTCCTGATCTCGCTGACGATCGCCTGCGCCTTGCCGGGCGTCCTGTTGAGCACATAGACCCGGGCAGCACCCTTAGAGGCCGTCATCATGGCCACCGCCCGGGCAGCACCTCCGGCGCCCAGGATCACAATGGTCTCCCCTGAAATCTGTATTCCCTCCTGCTCCATGGCCCGATACAGGCCCGGCATGTCGGTATTATAGCCTTTATAGCCCTTGCCCTCCACCCTGACCAGGGTGTTGACCGCGCCGATCTTTAAAGCAAAATCATCGATTTCCACCAGCGCGGGCATGACCGCGGACTTGTGGGGAACTGTCACATTCAAACCCCCGATGCCAAGAGCATAGGCGCCCTCCACTGCTTTCATGGGATCCTCTGTCACAGGAAATGCGCCGTAAATCAGGTTATGTCCGTAAAATTCTGCCAGAGTATTGTGAAGCACCGGGGACAGAGTGTGTCCCACCGGGTTGCCGATCAGGCCGAATATTTTCGTATGTCCGTCAATTGAATGTTTCTTTTTACAATTATCCATTGGTGTTCCCCCTCTGACAGATGGATCAGGTCCTGCAAATTATCGGTCTGCGGCGAGTCTTTTAGAGGCTGTAATTTGCATATTAGCCAGTGCAGGATGTGCATATGATTTTGCGGCACTTTCTCACTTTGCCTTCGCTTGACTCCGCTGATACGCCCTGAGCACCGGCTTCTCCAGCTGACGCTTTAAAATGATCTGTATCTCCTCGGCTGTGGTCATGGGCTCCACCAGAATGCTGTAAATTCCCAGCCGTCTGGCGCCCCACACATCCGTAAAAAGCTGATCCCCTACAAACAGGGTAGTCTGAGGGGCAGAACCTGCTGCCTTCATGGCCCTTTCATACCCGCTCCGCAACGGTTTATTGGCCTTCGCTACATACCCGATGCCGCAGTCCTGGGCAAAGGTCTCCACCCGCGGCCCCTTATTATTGGAGATAACCAGAATATGATAGCCCATATCCTTCAGCCGATTCAGAAAAGCCCTGCACTCCTCCGTAGCCGGGGCGTCCGGATATACCAGCGTATTGTCAATGTCAAAAAGCACCGTGCGGTAGCCCTTATTATAAAAATCCTGATAAGGGATGTCCCAGGCTCTTTTCACTGTTTCATCCGGGAAAAAAATCTCAAGCATCCGCTTTTCCTTTATCCTTGCATTTCTTTGCTCTCTGTTCATCAGGACTACTGATCCGCCAGGAGCTTCTTTAACTCCTCCATAAAGGTATCCGCATCCTTAAACTCCCGATAGACAGAGGCAAAGCGCACATAGGCGACCATGTCCAGTTCCTTCAGCTTTCCCATGACCATCTCACCGATATCCGTGGACAGCACTTCGGCCTGCTCCTTGGCATAAATCGCCGTCTCCACCTCATTCACCGCCTGGGAAATCTGAGCGGAGCTGACCGGACGCTTATGGCAGGCCCGCAATATTCCCTGCTCAATCTTGGCCCTGTCATAGACCTCTCTGGTCTGATCCTTTTTAATCACCATAATGGGAAAGGTTTCCACCTTCTCGTATGTAGTGAAGCGCTTGCCGCAACCTTCACAAATCCTCCTTCTGCGGATGGAATTGCTCTCCTCCACAGGTCTGGAATCCACCACTCTGATATTCTCACTGCCGCAAAATGGACACTTCATGGGACGCCTCCGAGTTTTATTTTCCTAATAATAGCAAAAACATTATCCCACGTCAACCAGAATGATGGTCGATCCGATCCGGGAGCCAATTTATGGAATAAATAGTTCATCCTGCGCAAATTTAAGACAGCTTAAAAGAGCAGACAGACAGTTGAAAAACAGTCATGTAACAGAAAAGGACATAGGAAAAACCGGAGGGACCCGCGAAATTCAAAAAAGCACCCATTAACGGGACCGGAACCCCGGCCGCGCGGGCAATAGTGTTTCTCCGCCTAGTTCTTTTGCAGCCTCGAGACCGGAAACCCGGCCGCGCGGGCAATAAGCTTTCACCCCAGATACTGCCGCATACTCTTCAGCGCATTCTTCTCCAGCCTTGACACCTGGGCCTGGGAAATACCAATATAATCCGCCACCTCCATCTGCGTCTTCCCTTCAAAGAACCGCAGGGTGATGATTTCCTTTTCCCGGTCGCCCAGCCGTCCCATGGCCTCGCTTAAGGTGATGTGCTCGATCCAGTTATCTTCCTTATTTTTCTTGTCGCTGATCTGGTCCATGACGTAGAGAGTGTCGCCGCCGTCGGTGTAGATGGGGTCGTAAAGGCTGACCGGGCTCTGGATGGCGTCCAGGGCATAAACCACGTCCTCCATAGGAATGCCGATTTCCGTGGCGATTTCCTCCACGGTGGGCTCCTTCTGAGAATTGCCCATCATGGCTTCTCTTGCCTGCATGGCCCGATAGGCGATATCCTTTAAGGAACGGCTGACTCTGATCGAACCGCCGTCGCGCAGATAGCGCCTGATCTCGCCCATGATCATGGGCACAGCATAGGTACTGAACTTGACTCCCAGCGACCGGTCGAAATTATCAATGGCCTTGATCAGACCGACACAACCGATCTGGAACAAGTCGTCCGCGTTTTCCTCAGTGGTGGAGAAACGTTTGATGACACTTAAGACCAGGCGCAGATTTCCCTCGATATATTTTTCCCGGGCGTCCTGGTCGCCGTTTGCAATCTGTTCAAAAAGAACATCCTTTTCTTCCTGTGCCAGTAAAGGCAGTTTGGCTGTATTCACACCGCAGATTTCCACTTTTCCCATCAGTTCCTCCCAAATCAGACCATATAATGTATCTGATGCAGACAGCGCCGATACCGGGAAACTTTTGCTTCCGGTAGCGGCGCTGTCTTTTGTATGCTGCCATTTCTGATCACGGCAATTCGCAGGTATTCCGGATCACGTGAATGAGAACAGCAACCTTAATCCTTAGTATGGTTCGGATGCTCAAATTTATGTACAGAGGCATACAATAAAGAAAAAGGGATTCTCTTTTGATGTTGTTTTCGGAATTGAGAAATAAAGAAGTCATTGATATCAAGGACTGCAGAAAGCTTGGGAAAATACAGGATCTGGAATTCGATCCCCGCACGGGGTGTATTCAGAAGTTTTATGTGCCCTGCGGCTCGAAATTTGGTTTTTTCTTTGCCCCGGAGCCGGATTATGTTCTGGATTTTCGGGAAATCTGCCAGATTGGGCCTGACATTATTCTGGTTGATGCAAGATAATATTTTAAATTCGGTATTTTGCCCGCAAACAGCTGAAATATTGCGGGACGGCGGTCAAGATGGCGGCCAGGAATGCCGGTCGTTTAAAGAACCACCTCCGTAAACGAGCCGGGGATTTCTCCCCGGCTTGCGCTTATCTGCTCTGTCCCGACCACATTTACCGGCTCCCGTGCGCCCTTACTCAAGTACACGCAGTTCCTGCCCCTTCTCCTCAAGCTCCAGAAAGACAGGGCGCTCCTTCGACGGTTCATTCGGCGTATGCAAAGCCAGCATAATCCTGCCCTCTCTGGTCTTAAAAATCATTCCGTGACCGCCGTTTTGCGAAAAAAGCGGCTCCTTCAGCTGGGTCCATCCCTCCAGGATGTGCCCGTCCTTCGCTTTCGCCATCCCCACAGCATATCCAAGGTTTCCGAAGGACGACCAGATCATCAGAGGCTCACCATTGGCAAGATGATAAATAAATGGTCCGTCTGTCACATAGCATTTGGCCGGGCGTGTGACCCATTCCGCATCCGTCGCATGAAACAATACCTCCGGTTCCCCCGCTGCCGCCTTTAAATCATCCGTCAGCCGCAGGGCACATATCTCGCCGTTCACCGTTTGCGTCCATTCATGGCTGAACACCATATACGGCGTTCCGTCCGGCGACACATACAGTGTCCCGTCCAGACACTCCCAATCCGAAGGGGTGACATTTCCATCTGAATGGGGAGCAAACCTGCCATCCGGCCTGTCTGAAACCAGAATCGATGTTCCACGGCACACGTTCGGTGCTTTAAACGATACAAACATATAAAACCTGCCTCTGTACTCATGCACCTCCGGAGCCCAATAATTCATTGTATATGGAAAATCCGGCGTCCTGGCAAATATTTCCTCTGGCTCCGACCAGTTTTCCAAATCCTCCGAAACATACACGTCCAGCCCATAGGCCTGATCCGTCCAGCACTCCTTGCCGCGGGTGCCATACATGTAATATTTGCCGTCATATAAAAGGACAAGGGGATGTCTTATATTTATTTCACTTGCTTTCATTTTATGTGAGGCTCCTTCAACCGATGTTGTGGTTCTTTGGTTTATT
>JAJPYH010000285.1 GCA_021205045.1 Lachnospiraceae bacterium
CAGTCGGGGCTAATGTTAAAGATTTTTCGGGACATTTTCAAAAATGCTTGACACGGAATTTTGACTCCATCGTCCTTTTATTTTTTACTTAAAATAATTTACGCCGGATTCGAAAATCTTCAGATCCTGTTCGCCGTAAATATTGATGGCTACGCTCTCGCCCCTGCGTTCCACATGGGCCATCTTGCCAAGAACTCTGCCGTCCGGGGAGGTAATGCCTTCGATGGAGGCGTAGGAGCCGTTGACATTCCACTCCTCGTCCATGGACACATTGCCCTGGGGATCGGAGTACTGGGTTGCCACCTGGCCGTTGGCAAAGAGTTTTGCCAGCCACTGGTCATTTGCCACGAAGCGGCCTTCGCCGTGGGAGGCGGGGCTGCAGTACACGCCGCCGAGAGCCGCCTGCGCAAGCCAGGGAGATTTGTTGGATACCACCCTGGTGTAGACCATTTTGGATATATGGCGGTTGATGGTATTGTAGGTCAGAGTGGGAGCGTTCTCATCCTGCCCCAGAATCTGTCCTCCCGGCACCAGTCCCAGCTTGATCAGGGCCTGGAAGCCGTTGCAGACACCCAGAGCCAGGCCGTCCCGCTCATTTAAGAGCTTCATGACCGCCTCCTTGATCTTTTCATTCTGGAAGGCAGTGGCAAAAAACTTGGCGCTGCCATCGGGCTCGTCACCGGCGGAAAAGCCGCCCGGGAACATGATAATCTGGGCTTTACTGATGCCCTGCTCAAAGACCTCCACACTTTCCCGGATATCCGCCGCAGAGCGGTTTCTGAACACCTTCGTGATCACCTTCGCACCAGCCTGTTCAAAGGCTCTGGCGCTGTCGTACTCACAGTTGGTGCCCGGAAATACAGGAATAAACACGGTGGGCTGAGCGATTTTATGTCTGCATACATACACACTGTCCGCATTGTACAGCGGAGATTCCACCCTCCCGGTATTCTTCGAGGCTTTGGTGGGGAAGACCTTCTCCAGAGGTTTTTCCCAGCAGGACAGGGCTTCCTCCAGAGGAATGCTGATCTCTCCCGCCTGGAATACCGGCTCCGCCGTCACTTCTGCCACCACGCAGGCGTCCACATCCTGGGCTGTCAGCTCTTCCGCGGTCTCAGGAGAGCATTCCACCACAATATCGCCAAGAGCGTTTGCAAATAATTCCTCCGAAGCGACCTCATCCCCGATCTTCACGCCCAGGCCATTGCCGAAGGCCATCTTGGAGAGAGCCGCGGCCAGGCCTTTGGAATCCAGCACATAAGCGGACACAATGTCTCCGTCCTCCATGGCGTTTAAAATCACGTCATAATTGCGCATGGCGTCGGAATACACCGGCAGGTCATACTCATCCTTTTCTATATGGAAGCAAACCAGCACGTTGCCGGCCTTTTTCAGTTCCGGGGACACGATATTGCCGGCCTTCGCCGTGGTCACCGCAAAGGATACCAGGGTGGGAGGCACGTCGATGTCGCCAAAGCTGCCGGACATGGAATCCTTGCCGCCGATGGAGGGCAGGCCGAAGCCCAGCTGGGCGTCAAAGGCGCCGAGCAAAGCCAGGAAGGGCTGGCTCCAGCGCTCCGGCTTTTCATTCATCCTGCGGAAATATTCCTGGAAGGTAAAGCGCACATTGCGGTAGTCGCCGCCGTTTGCCACAATCCTGCTCAGGGATTCCAGCACGGCGTAAACCGCGCCGTGATAGGGGCTCCAGCTGGAAAGGTAAGGGTCGAAGCCGCAGCTCATCATGGTCACCAGGTCGGTTTTGCCCTCCTGCACGGGGAGCTTTGCCACCATCACCTGAGTCTCGGTCAGCTGCCTCTGCCCGCCGTAGGGCATATAGACGCTGCCCGCGCCGATGGAGGCGTCAAACATCTCCACCAGCCCCTTCTGGGAGCACACATTCAAGTCGGACAGGGTATCCAGCCAGGCGGCCTGCAGATCCTTCCGCTCCAGATCCTCCTTCACCTGGGGGATAGCATACTGGTGCAGCACATTCGCCTTCTCATCGGGCATCTGGGCGGTCACGGCAGTTTCCTGATGTGCACCATTGGTATCCAGGAAGGCTCTGGACAGATTGACGATCTCGTCTCCCCGCCAGCTGAGCTTAAGCCTGGGCTCTTTGGTGACCACAGCCACCTCCACGGCCTCCAGATTCTCCTCGTCCGCGTATTTCATAAATTCGGCCACATCCGCCGGGTCCACCACCACAGCCATGCGCTCCTGGGACTCGGAAATGGCAAGCTCCGTACCGTCCAGACCGGCATACTTTTTGGGCACCTTATCCAGGTCTATCTCCAGCCCGTCCGCCAGCTCTCCGATGGCCACGGACACGCCGCCGGCTCCGAAATCATTGCACTTTTTGATCAGTCTGCTGACCTCGGGCCTGCGGAACATTCTCTGGAGCTTGCGCTCAGTGGGAGCGTTGCCCTTCTGCACTTCTGCGCCGCAGACCTCAATGGAAGAAACCGTGTGAGCCTTGGAGGAGCCGGTGGCTCCGCCGATGCCGTCACGGCCGGTTCTGCCGCCCAGCAAAATAATCACATCCCCCGGGTCAGAGGTCAGGCGCTTCACGTTTTCTCTCTTTGCCGCGCCCATGACTGCGCCGATCTCCATGCGCTTGGCCACATAATCGGGGTGATAAATCTCCTTCACATAGCCGGTGGCCAGACCAATCTGATTGCCGTAGGAGGAATATCCTCCGGCCGCGCCCCGGACTAATTTTCTCTGGGAAAGCTTGCCCTTTAAGGTCTCGGAAACGGGCACCGTGGGATCCGCCGCGCCGGTGACACGCATGGCCTGGTACACATAGCCTCTGCCGCTTAAGGGATCGCGGATGGCGCCGCCAAGGCAGGTGGCCGCGCCGCCGAAGGGCTCGATCTCCGTGGGATGGTTGTGGGTCTCATTCTTGAAAAAGACCAGCCACTCCTCGGTCTCCACATGGCCGTCCTCATATTCCATCTCCACAGGCACCACCACGGAGCAGGCGTTGATCTCGTCGCTCTCCTCCATGTCGTTTAACTTGCCGTCTTTTTTCAGTTTTTTCATGCCGATGGTGGCAAGATCCATCAGGCAGATAAATTTGTCCGGACGATCCTTATATAACTCCTCCCGGGTATCCAGATAGCTCTCAAAGGTGGTCTGGATGGGGGTGGAGTAGTAGCCGTCCTCAATGGTAATCTCTTTTAATTCGGTAGAAAAAGTGGTATGCCGGCAGTGATCGGACCAATAGGTGTCCAGCACCCGGATCTCGGTCATGGACGGATCCCTCTTTTCCTCCTTCTGAAAATAATGCTGAATATGTAAAAAATCACGGAAGGTCATGGCCAGGCCAAGAGAATCATACAGTCCGCGAAGCTCCCCTTCCTCCATGAAGCGGAAACCGTCCAGTATTCTGACCTTTTCAGGCTCCTCATATCTGGTAATCAGGGTATCCGGCTTCTGCAGACCGGTCAGTCCGGAATCCACCGGGTTGATGCAGTAATGCTCAATCTTTTGCAGCTCCTCGTCAGTCACCCCGCCGGAAATCACGTAGGTCACCGCGGTTTTGATGACAGGTTCCTCGTCTTCTTTGAGAAAGCGGATGCACTGCTCGGCGCTGTCTGCCCGCTGGTCAAACTGCCCCGGCAGATACTCCACGCCGAAAATCCGGTCGCCCTCCTCGTAAGGGAACTCCTCCGGATAGCACAAATCCACCGGCGGCTCCGCGAACACTGTGCGGCAGGCCCTCTCAAAGGTTTCCTCCGTCAGATTCTCCACATCATAGCGGATCAGCACCCTGACTCCGGTGATGGAGGTGATGCCAAGATAGTCAACCAGGTCTGCCAGAAGCTCCTTCGCCTTTACCGCGTAGGGGGGCTTCTTTTCCACGTAGATCCGTTTTACATTACCCATGGTAAGTCCTTTCTTTTCAGTTATTCTTTTTCAGTATTCTGATATCTTATCATCCGGGGCACTTCCGGGTCGGAACCGCCTGCTGCCTTTGTTCAGCGCCTTTTACTCCGGTTCCTCCTCCAAAATCAGTCCCAGGTTTGCCCAGATTAATGTGAACTGCTCCTCGATCTCCTCCGCCGAAGGCTTCATGGACAGCATACTGACCTTCATGCCCTCGATGGTGTACATGATCTGTCTGGCTGCGCCCGCCGGATTGTCGCAGTAGATCTCTCCCCGCCTGGCGCACTGGCTCAACAGCTGCTCCAGCGCCCGGACCGCCGCCCGGAACTGTTCCTTCACAAAATTATCTTTTCCCTTTAGCTGATGAGCGAAGGCGTACTCGTAGGTGGCCATGGCCAGTGTCTGATCCATGCCCATCAGCTCCGCCTTCTGGGCGTCCAGGAATACCTGCAGCACATCTAAGGGCGTGGAATTTTCATTGAGCTTATTCTCAAACACGTCCTCCCCGGCCTCCGCGTCCTGACCAAACACCTCCAGGAAAATTTCCTGTGTGCTGGAAAAATACAGATACAGGCCGCCCCGGCTGATCTCACAGGCGTCGATGATATCCTTCATGGTCACGCTCCTGTAGCCCTTCTCCACAAAGACCTGCCTGGCCTTCTCCACTATGTACTTCTTTTTCTGCTGCGATTTCTCTCCCATCAGCGTTCCTCCGCCCTGTATACATTTGGTCTTCTGCTCTCCCGGGCGCCGTACCCCTGCGGCGCTTCGGGTGACGTGGGTGTCTTGTATTCTGGATATTACTGACACGCGTCTCTTATTTGCGCAATTCGACGCGCAGCCCTGCAAGCCGCGGGCTCACAGGGTTCGCGGGCATTCGCCCCCCTGTCAGTAACTGAGAAGGCACCCCCCTTACATGCACGCATGACGAGGGTGTCTTCTCAGTTGCTGACACGCGTCTCATTGCTTACCGAACATTATACAAAATAGCCCTTCATATTTCAAGACGGGAAATTACATTTTTACGCCTGTTCCGCCACCATATCCATGGCAAAAAGCGCCGCCCCCAGGGCGCCGCACAGCTGGGCGCTTTCGCTGATCACCAGGTTCGTGCCCAGCTTCTCCTCCAGGGTCTTCACCAGGCCCAGGTTTCTGGACACGCCGCCGGTCATCATATACTTTTCCTGGCCGTCCACCCGCTTTAAGAGGGAGGCGGTCTTCACAGCCACCGCCTTATTCAGGCCGTGGACAATGTCGTCAGGCGCCTTGTTGAGGGCAATCAGGGAGACCACCTCGGACTCGGCAAAGACCGTACACATGCTGGAGATGGTGATATCCTCCTTGTGATGAAGGCCCATCTGACTCATCTCATCCAGGCTCATCTCCAGAGTGCGGGCCATCATCTCCAGGAAGCGGCCCGTACCGGCGGCGCACTTGTCATTCATGACAAAATTCACCACATTTCCCTCCTCATCCAGACGGATGACCTTGCTGTCCTGCCCGCCGATGTCAATCACGGTGCGAACCTCCGGATCCAGGAAATGAGCGCCCCGGGCATGGCAGGTGATCTCCGTAATGCTCTTATCCCCGAACTGAATCGCTGTCCTGCCGTAGCCGGTAGTGACCACCGCGTCAATATCCTCACGGGTCAGGCCAGCGCTTTTTAAGGCCTCATCCAGGGCCCGCTCCGCTCCCAGCGCCGCTCCTGCCCCGGTGGGCAGGATGATCCCGGCAATCATCTCCTTCTCCCGGTTTAAGATCACCACATCGGTGCTGGTGGAGCCGCTGTCCACCCCCGCAAAATATCCTTTATTCATCTTCTTCTCCTTATGCTCCGGATCCCCCTCCGACAGGCTTTCCGCGAAGGCCTCCAGCCGGGTCAGCAGCTGGCCGCTGCTCTGCAGGGTATAGTCCGATTCTATTTTCAGCAGAGGAACCGCCGCCTTCTGTTTGATTTCCGAATACTCAAAGCTGTAAAAATCACAGAATTTGACCGTATGATAAATGATGCCCTTCAGCGCCGGATCATTGTACAGCTGTTTTCTGCCGGTGTTGTCCACCATCCGCATGCAGGGAAACTGCCCCAGCAGTGCGGCAGCATACCAGTCCATCAGGCCGTCAAAGTCAAGTCCCTGAGGGGGTGCCGCCTCCCCGGCTGTCCTGTTTCCGACGCAGCTGTCATTTTTGACCGGACAGGGCATGGAACGGCTCACCATCTGATACAGCTCCTCTCCCATCCGCGCCCCCAGGATGCTGATATGAGGAATGTTTTCCCGGGTTTTGCGTCCAAAAGCGCTGCGGAATTTCCGCTCATCAAAGCTGCTGCCCCGGTACGCCCCATAGGCATCGATCAGGCCTTTGAGTTCCGACACCGCTCTCATCATCCACGGCGAAAAAGCTCACTCCTGCTATTTCAGCAAAGACGCCTATGCGAAGCTGACCGGCGACAACAAGGAGCTGATGATTATTCCCGGCGCGGTTCACACGGACCTGTACGGCAAAACGGACATCATTCCCTTTGACAAGATGGAAGACTTCTTTAAAACTTATTTGAAATAAGGGCACACTACGCGAAAAGGTGGTTCTGATGTGAACCACCTTTCCCCCTGAATCAGAAAAAGCTCTGCCTTCGCAGAGCCATTCCTGATGTTATCATTCAATTTTGCTCCCCGGTTTCCTCCAGTCCGCTGATCAGCGCAATTGTCGGCAGCTTTTTCAGAAACCGCTCTACATTGCGATATGCGATTCCCTCCTCGGTGTCCATATCCTCGCCCAGATACAGCACAAACCGGCCTGTCAGTCTGCCGAACCGAAACGAGGTCTGCGCAAGCTTTTCCTCATCCAGCAGATGCCTTGCCTGTTCCCGTACATACTGGCTGCTGTGCTTGATTTCATAAGCTGCGCAGGTGCCGGTTTCTCTGTCGCAGATCACCATATCATATTCGCCGCTTACAAATTGCAGCTTGAACACCCTGTATCGCTTTGGAAGCGCTTTCATCGCTTCCAGTAAAACCACATCTTCCAGCATTCGTCCCCGGACTTCCCCAAGGATACGGTCAATGATGTAATCCCTTTCATCCGGTGAAAGCCGACTGAAGGTTTCATCCTGCATCAGGGAATATACCAGCGCCTGCGCCTGACAATAACGCATCCCCGGCTGTGAAAATAAAACCCTCTGCTCCCTCTCCGCGCCTGACACATACTCGATAGGGCATTCGACAATCAAATCCAGCGACTTTAAATACTGCCTGATTTGCAGAGCCTGAGAATCTGTTACCGTAAGCGTCTGATCTTCCCGATTACGGATATTCAGAAGCTGCATCAGCTTTTCTGTGACTCCCTGTTTGTCGATCCTGCTCAGCGCATCCGTCCGCTTTGACTCCTCCCGCTCATTGCGCAGATTTCGCTCTGAAATGCCCAGATCATGAGAGACAAAATCCTTTGTGATGACCTTTTCCACGAAGCTGTGGTTCATATCCTCGATAATCCGGTTAATGGCAGAGGTCAGTTCATCCGCCTCATAGAGACTGCGCAGATGCCCAAAATAATGACCATATTCAAAATACGCCAGTGAATGCTGAATGTTCCTGGCAATGGCGGTATCAATATACCGCCTGGTGGATTCGTCATCCCGAAAGGAAGAATCCTCCGCAGCCGCATCCTCATCATCAAAGGCCAGCTCCCCCTGGCTTAGCATCCCGCCGTAACAAATATACTCATCAATGCTGTCAATCCCCAGCAGTCGGCTGTACTCCCTATAAGGTATAAAAGTTGTGTGAATTGTACGCACCCTGTCGTACAGTTCATTGTCCCTGGCAAACCAGAAACCAAGAGAATCCGTACCGGACAGCACAATCCGCATTCCTCTTGGCACGTATAGATCAGACAACAGCGCAGCAGAATCAATGAAATCCTCCACCAACGTCACTTCATCTATGAAAATATACCTGTACCCGGCCTGGTACAGAATATCCAGATCATGAACAAGGCTGTTCATAATATCCGTCTTTCTCATCTTTACATAAGCGGTTTTTGCCGGATCGGCTTCTTCCATTTCGGCAATTGCCTGATAAAGCATGGTGGTCTTTCCTGTCCTGCGCAGACCATATACGGCGCAGACCCTGGTCCAGTTCCTGTCATCCCGCAGATAGCGCATAATCCTGTCAAAGCAATCCCGTTTCTGAAAGCCACGCACATTCCGCACCATCGCCTCAAGCACGGCTCCGGTCTGGAAATTGGTCTGAAATTTCATCACTCTTACATTCTGAACGGGAACCTGCTTTTTCAGCTCCTTCAGCCGTTCCTCCAGCTGTTTGCGCTCCCCGATCTGATCCCGGATTTCCTCCAGCTCCTCCTCCCGGATATACTTGCTTCTGATTTTTCCCTCCTCCCGCCACTGGCGGTAATACTGAACCTTTCCCCTGATGGTTTTTCGGGAAATATATCCGGCAGGCAGCTCTGCAATCCGATCCTCTATATGACTTATGCTTTCATATATGTCTTCCATCAATCGGGCACCTCCTTTTCCGGTAGTATATCGAGAGATAACCTACATGTCAAGAGGTTGTCTTGAAATTCATGTCGCACCTGCCCTCAATGTCATACGCTTTAAAATATGCCTCCTCCAGCGGAATCCATTTCTCCTGAAATACCGCCAGAGCCGCTTCCCCATTCCTCTGCGCAATGCGCCGAAGCTGCTCCTCCTTTCCCACATCCATGAAAATCCGAAGGTCATAGAAATCCCGGAGCGCCGGATGGCAGCTGTAGGAGCCCTCAATCACCGCCGCATCACATGGCTGCACCCTGACTGCCTCCGACAGCGTCTGCCGCTGACAGTCATAGGGTTGGTAACAAAAAGCCCGATGCTCCGAAAGCGGCTCCATGACCTCCTCCAGAAATCTTTCATAATCCACGTTGCCGCCGGGCTCCCGGTACCGTTGCTGTGTTCGCTGCTCCGGGCGCAGGAAAAAATCGTCCATATGAATCACCGTGCACCCGGTTTCCTTCTGCAGGCTCTGCGCCAGCGTCGTTTTCCCTGCGCTGCACCTTCCGTCTATGGCGATCAACATGGGCTTTTTCGTTTTTTGAAGAGAACGGATAGCCTGTAAAACACAGGCGGTAATCTCTGACATGGCTCAGCTCCTTCCCTGCCCAGGTTTCCTTCTATTTTCTGATAAACTGACTATCCCGGTCGGGAATTCCGCCCTCGTCGGAGATAAATCTCTCCGCCTTCATGTGAAGATTATATTTTTCTCTCAAGTCTGAGATCTGCTTCATCATGGGAGAAGCATGATGGAGGTCAAGGGACTCCTGATCCTTCCACGCATCGATCAAAAGCACCGTCTCCGGGTCGTCCATGGGGAAGAAATACTCATAGCGAAGATTTCCTTCCTCAGCACGGATTCTGGCAACCGTACCGCTCGACACCATCTCCCGGGCAAATTTTCCCGCGCTTCCCTCTGTTCCTGTGTAATAAAGATTCACTGCAATTGCCATCAAATACCTCCTCCTGCCGGAAATCATCCGGCGTCTCAGACAAGCGGACATACATCCTCTGTTTCTGATTTCCATAAACGTTGTTTCAAGCATACCACAGGGAAAATATCTGCGCAAGCAGCGATTTCTGGAGTATCGTGAAAACAGCAACCCCGCAGCCAGGCACCATTGCGGCACAGGCGGGGATATCGATATAATATTTAGGTGTTAGTCAGCAAAAGGGTCGTTCGATCAGATCAGCAGTAAACCAGCCTGCCGCACTTCCTTATTGCTGTGATAATAATTATGTGTGCCCGGTGTAA
>JAJPYH010000246.1 GCA_021205045.1 Lachnospiraceae bacterium
CGAAGCAGACGCTTTTGCGCATGTGAGGGGAAGCGGCTGTGAATAGTAACAAAAACGAGTTACCGTTCCATCAAGTCCTGAAAAGCTTCCTCTTCTTATCCCGCTCCCCGAATGATTCAAATTTGTTACAACTCTGAGGCGGAATGGATTCATTCCCCGCGTACACTTTTCCCATATCGCCGAAAGGAACATCATGCTGACCATGAAAAAACAGGAACAACAAGTAAAAGACGCAGGCGCAGACGCCCCCGTCCCCTATTTTACATTACGCTTCTGCTGCTGTTTATTGACAGTATTCTGCTTGGCGTCTGGATATACAAAATGACCCCCTCATTCAGCTTCAATTTTTATAATACCGCAATCCCCAGGGTGGCGGTGACAGAACTGGAAATTGTTTCCGAAACGGGCAATTCCGGTTCGGATGATACAAATGGAGGCAGCGTTCTTGGAGCCAGCGATACCGCCGGCACAAATACAGACACGAATGCGTACACAAACACCCCCGGCACTACCGATGACAGCGAAGCTCTTTCCCGGAATACCTTTGTTCTGGAGACATCCGGAGCGTCCGCCCAGACTCCTGTGGAAACTCCCTCCGAATATCAGATTGAGGACTTTGAGATCATTTATCAGAATCCGGAGCTGCCCACCGGCTGCGAAATCTCAGCGCTGACCATGGCGCTTTGTTATTACGGATTTGATGCGGACAAAATCACCATGGCCTCAGAATATCTGCCTACGGCGGCCGCAGTATTTTATTATGGAAGCGATGGCCTGAAATATGGCCCTGATCTGAACGAATTTTTTGTGGGAGATCCTTTTTCCTCGGGTTATATCTGCGGTACAGCGGCCATTGTGACGGCGGCTGACGCATATCTGGCGGATGCGGGCAGCGATATGACAGCCCGCGATCTGACCGGCTTTCCCACCGATGTCCTGTATAGTCTCGTCAGTCAGGACATCCCTGTTGTGGTGTGGGTCACCATTGATATGACAACCAGGTATACTCCGGAAGGCTGGTATACCGAGGAAGGAGAATGGGTGGAATGGAGCAGCAATGACCACGGAGCCGTTCTCATCGGGTATACCGAGGATACCGTGACTATCGCCGATCCGATTTCCGGTCTGGTGGAATATGACAGGGATGCTTTTGAAAGCGTCTTTGCCTCCAGAGGAAATCAGTGCGTGATCCTGCAATAAATGAAGCTTCTTGAAGGTTACTGACATGATACGCGGAACGAATTTACATCAGAATAATCCAAAAAGAAATCCGGCAGCACAAAATCATAAAAAGCACAGAAGACGGCTTCATCCGCTGTTTTACACAACGGTTCTGCTGATACTGATCAATATCACCCTCCTGTGCGCACTGTCAGGTTTACAGCACACCGCTTCAAAGTCACAGGAGATGGAAGCCTCAGGAGAAGTACAGACTTCCCAGGCAGCCTCCACGTCAAATGACTCCGCTTCGGAAGAAGCCGCTTTTTCAGAAGTCTCCGATGAGGAGCTGGCGCAGGAATGTCAGGAAATCTATGAGGACAGCGAAGAACTTCTGGTGCTGGTCAACAAGGATCACGCCCTGGCGGACGACTATCAGATAGAGCTTCGACTATTAAATAATGAAAGAATGTATCTGGCGGAGGTTTTATATGATGATCTGGTGAAAATGCTGGATGACGCTTCCGATGAAGGTTATTCCTACTATCTCGTATCCGGCTACCGAGACAGCGAATACCAACAGGGACTGTTGGAGCAGGATGTGGAAATGTATATGAAAGATTATGGCATGACAAGGGAGAAGGCTCTGGAAAAAGCCCTGGAGCAGGTCATGCCCGCCGGATACAGCGAGCATGAGACCGGTCTGGCGCTGGACATCACTGCTGCCGGGAAACCTGTCCTTGATGAATCACAGGCGTCTGAGCCTGCCATTCTCTGGCTTTATGAGAACTCATGGAAATATGGCTTCATTCTGCGTTATCCTGAAGATAAGGAAGAGATCACACAGATCAGCTATGAGCCCTGGCACTTCCGGTATGTGGGATATGAAGCGGCAAAGTTTTTGTATGAGCATGATATGGCGCTGGAGGAGTTTTATGAGTATCTGGATTGATAAACAATGCATTCTCACAGGTTCTCCAAATCTACAGCTTTCGTCGCTTTCCCGCGACATTCAGTCAATATCCGGTCATTTTCCGCAAAAAGATACCCGGCACTGAGCCGGGCATTTTTTTGCTTATTTATTCTCTTTGTCTGTCTCCAGCACATCAAAGGCCTGACCTTTGGCCCAGGGACTTCCCACATCACAGCGGCCCAGGTGATACCTTCTCTCCACCTGTCCCTCCGGGACGCTTTCCTCCGCCTGAATTTTCAGCCGGCTCTCCCCTCTGGCTGTAAAATCATCCAGAATTTTCAAAATATCCTCTACCTCTTTCTCATCCGGTTCCATTTGTTTCTCCCTGCGTTCCTCCGCCGGACAGCCGGCATTTCCATGTTCTGCTTCCCGTTCATGTCAGACGCTTCCGCCGATTTACAATCGCCATACAGGCACAGAAGCAATCATTTTACTCTTGCTGTATGAGGTGCCGATTCCTTTGTCTTATACCTTCTTTATCATGCCCAGTCCCAGAGCGTAAGGCCCGTTATGCACTCCGATGGTCGCGCCAATCTGATACACCTCCACAGACGCCTCAGCCCCCTTGCTTTTCAGATAGGTATCCACCATGATCTTCAGGGCCTGCCCTTCCTTCGGATCATAGCCAAATCCGATGGAAAAATCATAATCGTTCAGGTTCAGATTGCCTTCCTTTACATGGGAATCCAGCAGATCGATGATCTTTTTAATCGCCTTTGTCCTGTTCCTGCATACGCCTGCAGCTTCCAGCTCCCCATCTTTAAACACAATCATGGGCTGCAGCTTTAGTATACTGCCTGCCAGACCGACGGCCTTTCCGATTCTGCCGCCGTGAATCAGGTATTCCAGATCCGCAACGGTGTAGAAGATTCTGGATGACTTTTTCAGTTCCACCAGCTTCTGCGCCGCCTCATGTACCTCCAGACCTCTGTCGCGCAGACGAATGGCCTGCTTTAGGAAAAGCCCTTCCGCCACAGTTGCCCGCTCGCTGTCCATGGCCACCACTGTCGCGCCCTCGTGCTCATCCCTGATCAGCTCGGCAGCCGCTACCGCTGACTGAAACGCGCTGCTCATATGAGAAGTAAAGATAATACAGAGCACCGCTTTCCCCTCATTGACAAGAGGCTCAATATAATCCACATAATCCTGCACGGACGGCAGGGATGTCTTGGGATATACTCCTGCGTTCTGCACCATCCTGTCGTACATATCGCGGACAGCGAAATCAATCTCCTCCCGTTCATACTTTTCCCCGTCAAAAGAAACATAAAAGGGCACAATGGTCACGCCCTGCTTTTCGCACTCAGATCTTGGAATGTCACACGCGCTGTCGCACACAATTTCAAACTGCCTCATGGTTACTACTCTCCCGAATTGTATTCTCGTTTTTTCAACCCTTAAACGTAGTTTTGAAAACCAGATTTAGTATAAGCCCTTCCTGAGATTATTTCAACCCTGTTTTTTATAAAATATCCGGAAAATTCCAGGATATGTATGATACAAAGGACAAAAGATCAGAAATAGAATATATGTTTAAAATGCTACCACCACAATGTCATCCAATATCCAGAAAGAAATTCCCTGAAATTTGGGACGATATATCGACCGAACGACACTGTAAAATGTGATAAGATAAACATCATCTTATATAAAACCCGGAGGCTGCCATGTGCTTACATATGAAATTGCTAAATATAAGAGAAAGTCATTTCTGGACCATCAGCTACGTGTCTCAATGCACACATATCTCCGCAGCGTCCATCAGTGCCTACGAACAGGGACGTTATCTGCCCACCCTGGCCAATCTTTGCATCCTGGCGGATTTCTACGGCGTCAGCGCCGATTATCTGCTGGACCGCGTCTCCACTCCACACGGAATTTATCCGGAAAAAGCAAAGCGGCAGAGATGAGTTTTCATCCTGCCTGCTTTGCACTCCAATACCGGCAAAGTACCTCACACCTGTTCTCTATACCCTCATCCTGATAAAGGGTTTCACCCCTTCCACAGCCTTCTCAGGCAGAATATCCTGCTCCTCATGATCGATATCCAGAAGCGTATACCTGTCGTTTCCCATGCCCAGCTCCTTCATGTAAGTGAGCTGGCACAGACCATGTCGGCTCTCCATGCGTTCCACCAGATCCTTATGATCCTGCTCTTTGAGCGCGTAGACCAGATCCACCGACGCCTGATCCGCCGCCAGAATATCAAGAGAGGCTACAATCCCGATATTCGGCGTCACCACAGGCATGGCGCCTGTTCCCTCGCAGTCACAGGAAACAGACATATTCCGCAGCACATTGACATAGGCGATGTGCTCCCCGAAATGATCCGCCACCGACTTGGCGGACTCGGTCATCCTCTCCATGAATTCTTCCTTCGCGATATCCCACATATCATCTGGGCCCGGCGTGGTATGAATCATGGCCTTTCCGATACGCCCGTCCGCGCAGCCGATGCCGATATTTTTGTTGGAGCCGCCGAAGCCTCCCTGGGTATGCCCTTTGAAGTGAGTCAGTACAAACAGTGAATCGTAATTCAGCAGATTTTTACCCACGGACATTTCCGTAAACCACTTGCCGCCCTTCACCGGCAGCATGGCCGTCCCGTCCTCATCCAGAATATCCACCGGACAAAAGGTCCAGCCATTGACCTCCAGCGTCTTCCTGTGCTTTTCCGTGGTATAACGATCCCCTTCATAATAGGTGTTGGTCTCCACAATAGTCGCCTGCGGCAATTCGGTCTCCATCAGGTTCTGCACCCAGGGGCGGGGAATGATATTGGGGCCGTACTGCTCACCGGTATGGAGCTTGACAGCAACCTTTCCTGTCAGACTGGCACTGATTTTCTGAAAGATTTTCCGCAGCCCCTCCGCAGATAAATCTCTTGTAAAATAAACAACGGACTTTTCTCCTGTGCGCTCCTCATAAGGGATGTAGCGCTCTCCGCCCGTACCGGGCATGATTTTTTCGGACATTTGAATTACCTCCTCTTCATTTCACATTCCACCATAATCGGGCTTTGCTGTTTGCACAGCAGAACAGCTTCGCTCTGGTTTATTCATTTTTTACATATCCTGGCACTCATATTACCATATCCATTCTGAACCGTCAAAGGTAATACGTAATATGGCCACGATCCCTTTTTCAAGCCAGACTTTCCTATATCGCCGGACTTTTGGGTTTCTCAGGATCGCAGAGAATAAATTCCCCTTTATTCAGAGAAAGCGGAAGCACAAGCGGCCCAAATGACAATCGTTTCAAATATATGACTTCCCTGCCCACTGCATGAAACATCCTCTTCACCTGGTGATAACGCCCCTCCTGAATGGTCAGAAGAACCGCCTGTCCCGGACGCAAATCCGTCCGGTATTCCTCCGGCAGATACGCAAGCGCAGAATGCTCCGCATCACAGATCTCAAGCTTTGCGGGAAGGGTCAGCGTATCATCCCCGATATCCACCCCCTCCGCGAAAAGGTCTGCGTACCCGCTCTCCGCCGGTTCATCCAGCACCGCAAGATAGGTTTTATCCACATGACAGCGCGGGGAAAGCATGCGATGCGCCATGGCTCCGTCATTTGTAATCAGAAGCAGCCCCTCCGTATCCTTGTCCAGTCTGCCAACAGGGAACAAATCCCGCCCCTGCGGCACCAGCTCCATCACCGTCGGAAATCGATCGTCCTGTGTGGCGCAGACATAACCTGCCGGTTTGTGCAGCAAATAAGTCACATTTCCACGCAAAGTCACAGCATTTCCATTGACAGCGACCACATCTGTTTCCGGATTCAGCTTTGCCTCCGGTCTTACGGCACACACGCCATTGATGGTGACAGCCTTCCTTTTTATGATATTTTTCACTTCGCTCCGCGTACCCATTCCCGCGTCCGCCAGAAATTTGTCCAGCCGTATCTGCATGAATCCTTTAACCTTCTTCCTCTTCCAGATATCGTTTCAGACCATTCAGCTTTTTCCCCGTTATTTTTTCCGAATAGTGAAGGCCCTCATGGGTCGGATGCAGCATCGGATACCTTTGCTTGGTTTTTAATATCAGATGCTGCCCGATCATCCATTCTATAACAGCGCAGACCGTTTCGTGCGGCAGGCTTTTCAGCGCCCCGAATTCAGGGACCTGATCCAAGTCGTTGGTCAGGATCCTCTCATTCTCCACGCCTCTTAAAATATCAGCAAGCATGGTCTTTCCATAGAACCTTACCAGACTTACATTCTGTAATGCCTTCAGCACCGTAAAAACCACCTCGTTCAGATCAAGGTCATTATACATAACAGGCTTCATGTCCGCTCTCTTTATTTCAACGTAATCATCCGGCACCTCATCCCCGGCGGTCTGCCGGATGGTCCGATCCTGCGGCTCATTTGCGCCAGCGCTCACACCGGGGGTCACAGCTTTTGAATGAAGCGGTCTATCCTGCGTTCCCTTTAAGCCAGAGCTTACACCGGACACAGACATCCGGGACGGAACGAGCCTGTCCTTTTCATGATCCTCAGCCGCTTTTTCCTCCGTATGCTCCACCGGTTCCGGCTCATATCCCATTGCCTGATAGAAATCTTTCCTGCTGACCGTATTATTGCGGCCCGTACGGTTTGCCTTATAATTCGTACAGCCCAAAAAGAACCCTTCATTCCTCGCCTGCTTTACAATGAGATAACCGTCACGGCATTTCCCACACTTTTGAATGGAAAGCTTTCCGCCCCGGATGTCATTGGTCATAAAACCGCAGACCTCCGGCTCGTTGGAACAGATATACAGCTTCAGGCCGTATGCTCTTTTGTATCTGAGCTGCAGAGGGTAGCCGCACAGAGGACAGGACTTTCTGAAGGTTTTTTCCGCCGGATTCTCGTTCCAGCTGCCGCGCAGCAGGACATTTTTGTAATCTCTCTTTAGCTCCAGCAGAAACTCCGACGGATTCTGCTCAGGCGCAATAAAGAATACTCTGTTCTTCGTCCTTGTCATGGCTACATAGAACAGCCTTCTCTCCTCTGCGTAATCTATGGAGCGGTCGCCCCTTATGACAAATCCCAGCACCGGATCATCCTCAATTTTAGAGGGAAAGCCATAGGTCTCATTCCTGCCGTTTACAATAATCACATCATCATACCCAAGTCCCTTGGAAGAATGCGCCGTCATAAACGTGATATCCAGCTCCGGATACTTTACACTTTTTATCCTGCTGCCTCTGCTGATAAATTCAAACAGGCCCGAGCGCTCCAGCCTGTCGCCATCAAATCCAAAACGTCCAAGAAGCAGAATTGATCCCGGTTTCTTCCCTTCGTTCTTCTTATATACAAGGATCTGTTCGAGCGCCGTCTGCACCGCATGAGCTATGGCATAGTTTTCACCGCTCCTTCTGTCCGCATTCTTTTTCTTGGAGGTGCTGTCATATGTATAAATGATTACCGGATCCTCAATGCGCTTAGGAGATATCAGACGCTTGCTGATCTGCTCCGTATTCTTCTGAATAAAATTTCCGGCGATATCAATGACATCCTGAGAATTACGATAGGTCCTGACAATTTTCAGCATTTTGGCATAGCCCATCTTTTCGGCAAATCCGGTAAACAGGGTAATGTCGGAACCGCTGAAAGCATAGATGGACTGCCAGTCATCGCCCACGGCAATGATCCTGGCGTCTGTCACCTCAGACAATGCCTTCGTAAGGTCGAATCTCTGTCTGGAGATATCCTGATATTCATCTACAATGATGTATTTGAAGTCCAGCTTATTCTTCATCTCCTTCGTTTCCTGAAGAATTTTTGCCGACTTGTTTATCATGTCCTCAAAATCCACCGCCTTATTTTCTTTCAGCCAGCGCTCATATTCGAGATAGCAGTCGCTACATATATCCAGGAATAATCTGCTGCGGACATTTACGGTGGAGCGATACATACGGTCAAACTCATCGAAGGAATAGCCGTTCACCTTAAAATTGGAAATAAATCTGCTGATCAGGTTGAGCAATTTACGGATATACCGGTTTTCTTCCCCTGCCACAAGTTTCTCCATCACCTCCTGATTTGATCTGGGGTGAAGCTCAAAGCCCTTTGCTTCCAGCTCGGCTTTCAGATGCGTTAAAAGGGATTTTCTGTCATTATAGCTTGAAAATGTATAGATCAGAATGGTTCCGTGCTGTTTGTGAAGCAGCTCCTTATCTTTCATTGCCTTTTTGTATCGTTCTGTCTCCTCCGGGCTGAACCTGTCGTTTTTTCCGCTCTCTGAGATTCCAAAATGCTCGATATATGCCGTCTTTTCTCCCTGAGAAATAATGAAATCCGGCGTGTAGGGCTTTCTGGCATAGGTGATATTATACGGATAAATCGGCTCATACTCATAGTCAATATTATTCAGATACAGGAAATTGGCGATCTCAACCTCCTGATAGGATCTCAGCCTCTCATCCAGAATGGTCACAGACTTTTTGGTTCTGGCGTCTATCACCTCCCGCTTGAAATCCTCCAGATCGCTTCTCATGGTAGAATAATTGGCTTTCGCGATATTGTTAAAAAAGCCGTTTAAATCATCCCCTTCGTAGGGCGCGTCAAAATAGGACGCAAAAACATAATGAGCTTATTCACCATACTCTCATTCTGCATAATCGAGTTGCGGAAATAATCCCTGATCACAAAATAAAGCCGGGAATTATCCACAATATTCAGCTTTTCCTCCGGCGTATTTTCCTGTATAATCTCATTTCCCACAGAATGAAAAGTCGCTATGTGACAGTCAATTCCAAGATCCTTCTGTATTTTTTCCTTCAGTTCATCCACTGCCTTGTTGGTAAATGAAACCACAAGAATCTGAGAAGGCTGTATCTCCTTTTTTTCCACCAGATACTTTACCTTTGCCGCCACTGTAGTCGTTTTGCCCGCTCCCGCGCCGGCGATCACCATGCAGTAATCCTCGTCTGTCAGGACCACCTTCCGCTGATCCTCATCCAGTAAAATATTCGGATCCACATCCTTTAAGATATGATCCAGATATTCCTTTTCCTCCTCCATTGTAAGAGCCACATACTCATCATTGTGCTGATCTATATATGCCTCGGCGTTTACAAATAAATCTATCGCCGCCCTTACCTCGTCAACTGTCACACGATTGGCGGAGCAAAAATTCTCCATCATGCCGCTCTGTTCCATGACAGCAAAAAAATCTATGACAGTCCTGTAGTTCTCTACGCTTGAAGCATAATCACTTTTTGCGATATAGCGTTTTTGCCTCAGGTAACCCTGCATCAGCTTATAAAATTCCATAAGCTTTACTACATTCTCATTTCGAGGAGTATCATCTACACTTATATTAGTGCTCTCCGAATGATGATCCGTTTTTTTCCGTGCCCGCTTTACATAGTTCAGCGCTTTATCCCAAAGGTTCATTGACGGCTGCTCCATTCTCCTTCATGTATTCCTGAATCTCCTGTGCAGAGATTTCCCCATACTGCTCATGTCCCTATTCTAGTACATCGAATAATAATTAACTGGCTATACCTTCATTTGATTTTATGCC